>DPOH01000294.1 GCA_003539755.1 Clostridium sp. | reverse complement strand
TATTTTTAACAGTTAAAAGCCTTCCTCCATAAAATCTTCAGAATTGTATTTTATTAATATAGGATAATCCTCTCCTACTTGTTTTCTTATTTCCTTGTATATTTCTAAAACAATTCTTGAACGATTTTCAATACTTCCACCATATTCATCAGTACGTCTATTGTAGTATGGACATAAGAACTGACTTATAAAATATCCATGTGCTCCATGAATTATAACTCCATCAAAGCCTGATTTTTTAACTCTAATAGCTGCTTTTCCAAAAGCTTTGACTAATTCATTTATATCATCCTTAGTCATTTCCTTTGGCATAATACCAGTAACTTGGTTTTATACTGCTGATGCTCCCCATATATCTGGACTTGGCACTTTCATATGACTTCTTGATCCACCGTATGTTATTTGCATTAAAATACTTGCATCATAGCTGTGAGCCATATCTGTAAGCTTCTTATATTCATCAATAAAACTGTCATCAAAAATTCCCATCATATTAGGAGCAGGCTGTTCATCCTTCATAACATGAGCATATCCCGTTTCAATTGCACCTACTCCACCACGGGCAAGCTCCTCATATACATTAAATAATGCATCTGTCATATGACTATCTTCTGTTGCTAAGCCTTCCCATGACCCTGATTTAAAAAAACGATTTTTAAGCTTCATTCCATTTATATATGTAGTATCAAATAAATCTTTCATTAATTAATCACTCACAATCTTGTAGTTTACTTAGATTTAGTCTACTCAACTTACAAGAATGTATGCGCCTTTTTAAGATAGAAAATAAAAGAGTACCTAAAAACAGTACTCTTTTTGTATTAAATTGCTTCACATTCAATATTATTTAATTTTTTAGTTATTTTATTTAATGTATCTATTCTTTCTTCCAACACTCTAGATAAGCCTGTATTTTCATCACAAATGCTGTTAGCCTTTTCTACATTAGATAAAATATCATTACTCTTTTCAGTAAAATCAGATATTTTCTCTGTGATAATATTTATATTATTTAAAACATCATTTGTTCCAGAATTAACATTTAAAATACTGTTTGATAACTGATTAATGCTTGTTTCAATTTTTTCAAAATTCATTTTAACATCACCAATTAAATTAACTTGTTCTTTATTTATTTTGCTTAATCCTGTAATTCTATTCTTTATATCTTCATTATCATTTGTAATAGTGACTATTGCCTTATCACCTTCACTAATGGATTCATTAATGCTTAGTGATAATTTTCTTATTTCCTCTGCTACTACTGCAAATCCTTTTCCTGCTTCACCCGCTCTTGCCGCTTCAATTGATGCATTTAATGCTAATAAATCTGTTTGATCTGCAACACTCTTTATAAAATTATTAATATCTTTAATCTTTTCTGAACCCTTAATTAATCTTTCCACAGATTGTGTAATTTCATTATTTTGAGAAATTATATCATCTACAGTTTTATTAAGTGTAAGCATTATGTTAGAACTTGTATCTACATTCATTTTACAGTTACTAACTTGTTCATTAATATCTCCCATTGAAACAGTAACCTTTTCAATTTCATTTTTCATATCTTTAGTCATGTTATATTGCTCAATTGAATTCAAATTATTTATCTTTGATGCTTTATTAATTTCAACAATTTCTGTATTAACATTATCAGTTGCTTTAATAAAATTTTCAGCTACTTGGCTAATATCTCCTGACATCTCATCTAAAGTATTTGCAATCTCCATAGTACTTTTATATATAAGATTTTGTTTTTCTACTTCATTTTTAATATTTTCTATAGATTTTTTATTAAATAATATGGATATCTCTGTTACCTTATATAAAAATAGTGCTATAAATATGCTAATAGGTATTACAATTGTCATATTGCTATCAAAAGACATTCCAACTACAGTTATTTTATAAATAACATTTATTATATTTATACCGATTATATATGCTGCTATAATTTTCATCATATTTAAATCAAAATATAAAATATACATTATTGACACTACTATCATATACGTAAACACAATAAAATTAGTATCTGCAAATAAAACTGATGTATCTATTGCAAAGTGTCCAATTAATGATATATATTTTATTTTTTTACTTTCACCATTATTACGATACAATATTACCAATAATACAGCTAAACTAATTAATGCTACTATAAGCCCCATGTTAAATTGTGTACTTAAGTTATTACCAGTCCTTAATGCCTTAACATACCCTAATATACAGGCTGCATTTAATATTACAGTCAGTAATGTTATCAATTTGTTTACTACTTTTAAATCCCAGCTATTCATTTGTTTTATCCCCTTACTATAAATAATATTCTATTACTTATCGGACATAACTTAAATAAAATTTAGCAGAATTATACTTTTATTTAAAAAAATAATAATTATTCAAAAAAACAAATCATTTTAATCTAATATAAAAATATTCAAATTTTAAATAACTTGAAAAAATGTACTATAAGATTACCTAGCACTTACAGTACATTTTTTATTAGAAATTCATTTGTCTAATGTTAACATTTTTCTTATGTGTATCAAAAATTATAATGGTAAGAATGGGTTTCCTGGATATATAGGATAAGGTGGATATCCTGGATATATAGGATAAGGTAATAATCCTACTCTATTTATTCTTCTTATAGGATAATTTCTATGTCCATATCTCCTGTATTTATTGTATCTATTGTAATCTCTGACTCTGCGTTTCATATTTCCATTACTAGTACTACTAGTAGTATTATTCTTATTAGACATATTACCGCTAGTATTCATACTGCCATTAGAATTCATACCAGACATATTACCATTACCACTGATATTCATTCCTCCCATGCCATTATTCATACCACTGCCGCCTGCATTCAATCCACCCATACTAGATGGATTGCCCATATTATTCATATTGCTGCTGCCAGAATTCATTCCGTTCATACCAGACATATTATTCATACCATTCATACTACTACCATTTGTATTCATTCCACCCATACCAGATGTATTCCCCATATTATTCATACCATAATCCATTTGATCCATGTTGTTCATACTGCTATTAGATGTCATTCCATCTATGTTAGTCATGCTTTCAATATCTTCGTCATCAACCTGCATATCTTGTGGAACTAATATTCCTACATTCTCATCATCTACTCGGTCAATAATACCATTAACCATACTTCCATCATCTAGTATCAACATAGCATCATAATACATACATCCTATGCATTTCTTTTTTATTGCTCTCATATCTGTTTCTTTATCGTATCTTTCAAATGCCATTTTTTAAAGCACCTCCTTTTTTCTTTAATATACTATTTCAGAATTCTTAGTTTTGTTACTTTTTTTAATAAATAAGAGTTGTTTTTTTAATAAAAACAACTCTTAACTTAACGCTTAAATATGATATTTTTAACTCTTTATTTATCATCCAATTTTATTCATATATGCACGTATCCTATATCTTATTTTCACATCTAATTGATAATAATTCTCTTCGCAACTTGTTGCGAAAGCAATATTCTACAAAAAGTTCTTAACTACATACCTTGCTCCAACTTCAGTCTTAAATTCATATACATAACCATCCTCTATGGAGCCACTTCTACTACACTTAACCTCTTCTCCTGTTTTTTCATTAGTAATACTTAATTCACTCTTTAAAAATATCCTACAGTCTGCGCCAGCTTTTGAATTTAATAAAGCTTCAGTAAGTTTATTATCTTGCCACCTTATATCTATTTCAAAATCACCTCTTATACATAATCCCTTAACATATCCTTTATGCCACTTTTCAGGCAATGCTGGCAGAATATTAATCTCACCAGTATGGCTCTGCACAAGCATTTCAGCTATACCTGCTGTTCCTCCAAAATTTCCATCAATCTGAAATGGTGGATGGTTATCAAAAAGATTTGGAAGGGTTGATTTACTTAAAAGAGCTTTAATATTTTCATAAGCAAGATTTCCCTCTTCAAGTCTTGCCCACATATTTATTATCCACGCTCTGCTCCATCCAGTATGACCTCCCCCATATGAAAGCCTTCTTTCAATAGTAGCTTTTGCAGCCTTAGCAAGCTCTGGTGTCTTTCTCATGTTAATTTCACTTGATGGATACAATGCAAAAAGCTGTGATATATGTCTATGACCAGGTTCAGCTTCATCATAATCTTCTGCCCACTCCTTAATTTGTCCATACTTTCCTACAGATGGCTTTGGAAGTTTAAGTATCATATTTTGAAGCTTATCTATAAATTCATAATCATTATCTTTGCTATTACTACATGAAGCATTTTTACATTGAGAATCACTATAATTATTTGCTCTACTGTCATTAAATAAAATATTATAAGAATCAATACAAGCCTTAAATAAATCATGTATTATTTCACTATCCATTGATGGCCCAATACATAGATTCCCCTGTTCACCATTTGGCAGTATATAAGTATTCTCAGGAGATACAGATGGACATGTAACTAGACGTCCCTTAGAATCTTCTATAAGGAAATCCACAAAAAACTCTGCACTTTCCTTCATTATTTTATATGCTTTCATTAAGAATTCCTTATCTAAAGTAAATTCATAATGGTTCCATAAATGAAGGCATAACCAAGCTGCTCCCATTGGCCACTGAGTTGCTGGAAGCCACACATCTTGTGGTGCTGTATCTCCCCATATATCTGTATTATGATGAGCTGTAAACCCTCTACATCCATACATTTTTTCTGCTGTTTTTCTTCCAGGCTCTCTCATTCTCTCAATATGCTTAAATAAAGGAATATGACATTCTGACAAGTTACAAACTTCTGCTGGCCAGTAATTCATCTCAGTATTTATGTTAATTGTAAATTTACTTCCCCATGCTGGAGTCATATCCTTATTCCATATTCCTTGAAGATTTGCTGGAAGCTCACAATTTCTACTACAACTTAATAAAAGGTATCTTCCAAACTGAAAATAAAGTGAAATAAGACCTAAATCTTCTTCTCCTCCCTTTATCCTTTCTAACCTTTCATCTGTATATAATTTATTAAGTTCACTTGTACATTCACCATCATAAAGGTTAAACTCCATGCGTTTAAAATATTTTTGATATTCATTTATATGACATTTACGTACCTGTTCATATTCCTTACTTATAACTTTTTCTATCGTTTGTAAACACCATTCTTCTGGATTATCTTCTTTAAAATCTGTCATTGCAGTAAGATATATTATTACTGAATCTGCCTCTTCCACACATATTCTTTCACCAACAACATTAACACTTCCCCCTGATGTCACAACTTTTACAAGTGTCCTAAATTTTATTCCATTTTCTCCTCCAGTTACACCGCTCATCATGATTCCATTATCATTTACACCAATAATTTCATCACAGAAAATTCCTCTATCTAGTCTAACCTTAAAAGATAACTTCTTAGATTTATCACAGTCTAATTTCATGACCATAACTTTATCTACAGCACTTGTAAATATTTCTCTTTTATATGAAACCTTCCCGACCTTATATCTTACATCTGCAATAGCCTGTTCAATATCAAGACTTCTTTCATAATCTAAAATATTATTATCAATGTTTTCTTGATTATAATCAAAATCAATAAAAAGATCTCCTAAAGGTTCATAATGCCTCTCATTTGATGGAACACCTGCAAATGCTGATACAGAAAGGTCCTGAGCATCTTTTATTTTCCCCTCAAATAAGTCTTCTCGTATTTTATTAAGATTCTTTAATGCATCAGGATTATTTCTATCCCTTGGACCTCCATACCACACCGATTCCTCATTTAATTGAATCTTTTCAGTCTTCACATCTCCAAAGACCATTCCACCTAGACTTCCATTTCCTATAGGCAGAGCCTTTTCCCATTCATCATCTATTCGCCTTCCATCTTCCCAATATTCTAATGCTGCTGGTTTATCATATTTAAGCTTCATTTCCATAATCTCTAATCCCCATGTTCTTTATTTTCTACTATACCTGCTTAATACTCATTTTTTATTCTCCTAATATACCTCTTAGTATAAGGACATAATGCTATGCACATGCCACAGGTTCCCCATTTCACATTTAACGAAATTCCTCTTTCAATTGTCTTATTTTTGCACATCCTTGCATTTAGCAGCTCATCACGGTCAATATTTATATTCCAGTTCATGCCTTGAATTGCCTCTGCAGGACAGTTATCAGCACAGATTGTACACTTTCCACATTTTGATTCAACAATTGGCTTGCCAACTTTAAAAGGCATATCAGTAATAACTCCATTTAACCTTATTGCATTGCCATATTCCTTAGTTACTAATGTTGCAGATTTTCCAATCCACCCTATTCCTGATTGTGTGGCAAGAGTCTTATAGGGAAGTACAGTCCTAAAATTATCATCCTGCTTCATATTTGCAAGAGAAAAAGCATTAAATCCAAGACTCTTTATTAATTGTTCTGTATACATACTAAGAGCTTTTAAATTTGAATTAACTCTTTCAATTTCATGATAGTATTCCATATATGGACCCTTTGGTATTCTTTCTATAATTTCAGGATTAACTACCATTGCAATTGAAATTCCATATTTAAATCCTCTCTTTATATCTTCATCAACATATGATAAATCTGCAAATCCTACTATAGCTGCACCCTTTTCTTTTAGTTCATTTTCTATTAGTAAATTATATTCCACTTCCCCACCATCTTTCTTAACAACATTAATTTAAACTTTTACCTTAGCTAAGACTACCCTGACTTATAATATTCCTATACCATAAATATTATTTATTGGTGCTGTTAAACCTATAAATTATTACTTCATCCCCATCAGGCATTTTATCCTGATAATGAATAAAATTATTATCTGTATATTCTTGAATGGTCTTATTCCAAAATTTCTGCGTAGATATATTTCTATATGATGCATTAGTGTGTACTTCCCATTTACCTTCGTAGCTATCAAATATTTGTTTTACCACTTTGCTTGCAATTCCCTTTCTTCTAACAGAGCTAATAACAAACAATGCATTTAAATAATAATCTGCTTTTTCAAATGCATCTTTTTTAACTTTTGCAACAAGCATATAACCTACAGGCCTGTCAAATGCATATATAATATACGGAAATAATTCATCTGGATGCTGAATCCATCTATCCCTTTTATCACACATTTCCTGTAGTGTTTTAGAATCATCATAAGAAAAAACACCATATTTGTTAGGTAACTCATCATAAACCTCTCCAATATAATGCCTAAATAGTGGTATTAAATTTTTTATTATGAAAAAATCATCTTTATCAGCCAGTTTTATATGAACATTAATGTCAATCCTCTCCCTCCCTAATAGCTATCCAAAACCCAAATATATACATTTATATAATAAATATACTCCCAAACAACTCAACATACAATCTGAAATATAATTAATACTGTTCTCCTCATATGATTGAAAGTCTTAATGCCACTGGAATTTATTTATTTTAAATCTATACAAAACCCAAAATGACCTAGCACATTACTGTGCTAGGCCACTCTAATTATCTATTTTGATCTAAATATAATTCCTACATCATTCCTAATCTCTTAAGTTCATCTATATCAGCATTTTCAAGCTTATTCATAATATCTGCATTGCTACTTACTTTTACAGGTACTAAATTTCTTTCACTACTGCTTCTATCAATTAATATTAAAATAATACTTACTGTAAATAAAATTGCTACTAAACCTATCATAATCATAGTTAAAACCTCCAACCCGTTTCTATACTTCTATTATAATATAGAATTATGTCAAATTTATGACTATTTACAAGAAAAATATAGTTTAAAATATTTATATCCAATATAAACATTTATATAGTATATACAACATCATCAAATTATGCTCTAATTCAGCTTTATAAGCCTATTCACAAATAATTTATAGACAAATATGATAACTATTATTCAATAAAAACACACAAATTTATAGATTTGAGTAAAAATATCAAATTATATTTATACGTTTACAATGATAATATGTTAATAAGAAATGTTAAGGGGGATTAATAATATGAATAAAACTTTAAAAACTATTTTATCTCTTTCATTAGCAGCAGTAACTACTTTTATGGTAGGCTGTGGAAGCAATTCACCATCAAGCTCTTCAAGCAGCAGCTCACAAAAAACAAAACTTACTTTTTGGCATATTCAAACTGGAGAAATTGCCAAAACAATTGAAAATAGTGTAAAAAGATTTGAAGAAGCAAATCCTAATTATGATGTTGATGTTGTTCCTATAGCAAATGATTCATATAAACAAAAACTTTCTATGGCTATGAGTTCAAATCAAACTCCAGATGTATTCATTCAATGGGGTGGAGCTTCAATGATTGATTATGTCAACTCAAAGCATTGTGCTGATATTACAGAATTTATGAATAAAGATAATTACAAAGATAAATTCATCAATGCTGCAATAGAACAATGCAGCTATAACGGTAAAATATATGCTGTTCCTGTTGAAAACGTATCTGTAGCTGGATTTTTCTACAATAAAGAAATCTTCGAAAAATATAACTTATCAGAACCAAAAACAATTTCTGAATTAGAAGCAATATGTGATAAATTAAAAGCTGAAAACATCTCTCCATTCACTCTTGCAAACTCTACTAAATGGACAGGTTCCATGTATTATATGTACTTAGCAACTCGTCATGGTGGATTAAAACCATTTGCGGATGCAGCAGCTGGTACTGGTTCTTTTGAAAATGATTCATTTAAATTTGCTGGTGATAAGATTCAAGAATGGGTTAAAAAGGGCTACTTTAATGAAGGCTTCAATGGTATGGACGATGACAGTGGTCAAGCCAGACAATTATTCTATCAAGGCTCAGCAGCTATGGATTTAATGGGTTCATGGTTCCCAGGAAGTGTTATAAGTGAAAATCCTGACTTTATAAAGAAGGTTGGATTCTTCCCATTCCCTGCATTAGATAACTCAACTGCTGATCAAACTTTATGTGCTGGTACTCTTGGTGATAACTTATACTCTGTTTCTGAAGAATGTAAGGATAAAGAAGGTGCATTTAAATTAATTCAAAGTTTATTAGATGATCAGGCTCTAAAAGATCGTAAAGCATTAGGTAAGATAATTCCATTCAAAGATTTCAAACCTGATGATGACTTAACAAAGAAAATATTAGATACAGTTAATAGTGCTGCTGGTGTACAGCTTTGGTATGATCAATATTTACCTGCTGAAGTTGCAGAAGTTCATAAATCAACTTCTCAAGAAATCTTCGGATTAACAAAAACTCCAGAACAAGCAGATAAAGAATTACAAGATGCAATGCAATCATATTTAAGTAAACATAAATAAAGCCCTCCTAGATAAAAGCATTATTTATAATGCTTTTATCTACATAACTATTAATTTATTTTAATACTCTTTAAATATTTAGATTAACTACACCTTACGATTATTTTATTTTAAATTAAAGGAGGTCTATATTATGAAGTCTAAAGAAATATCATTAGCAAAAAGAAATGCAGCCTCAATACGTAATACATCTATAGTCTTTCTTCTTCCTGCAATTATATTTTTATGTATATTTATTGTCTACCCTATTTTTGATTCTTTTAAAACAAGCCTTTATGACTGGAATGGAATCACTTCTAATAAAACATTTGTTGGACTAGATAATTGGTCTGAACTTATTAAAGATCCTATATTTAAAAAAGCATTTTTGAATAATATTATTATAATGGTCTTATCTATAATTATTCAGCTTCCAATAGGAATGGCTCTTGCCACATTCTTAGATGCTACAGGCAAGAAATATAACTTTCTAAAAGTAATCTGGTTTCTTCCTATGCTTATGTCCTCAGTATCTATAGGTATATTATTTAAATATGCCCTTGATGCTAATTCTGGAATAATATCTGGTATTTCTAAATTATTCGGTGGTCAGAACATAGATTTACTTGGGAATCCTAAAACAGCCTTACTAACAATAACTGTTGCAATATGTTGGCAGTTTATCCCCTTTTATATGGTATATTTCTTAGCTGGATATAGTAATATTTCTGTTGATTTGTATGAAGCAGCAATATTAGATGGTGCTACAAGAAGCCAATATTTCTGGAAGATTGCCTTAGCTATGTTAAAACCTTCAATAATAAGTGCCATAATCCTTTCAATGGTTGGTTCATTAAAATACTTCGATTTAATATATGTAATGACTGGCGGTGGTCCTGGTAATGCCTCTGAATTAATGGCAACTTACATGTACAAATCTGCCTTTGCTTCATACCGTATGGGATATGGTTCAACAATTGCTTCAGGAATGTTCATTTTAATCACTGTAATTTCTCTAATAACTATGAAAGTATTAAATCAAGGAAAAGAGGTGTAATCTGATGAATTCTAATATTAAAAAAATCTTATTAAAAATCATAATAGGAATATTAGCTACACTCTGGCTTATAATCACTGGTATACCATTTCTATTTATGATACTATCATCATTTAAAAAGCAGTCAGATATGTTTACCAAAGGCTTATTTTCTATGCCAGATTCTCTTTACCTTGATAATTTCATAGAAGTTTTTAAAGGCAATATATTAGATTACTTCTTAAACAGTGTAATTGTACTTGTCATTTCACTAAGTATTCTTTTATTCATAAGCGCCTGTGCTGCATATCCTTTATCTAGATTTAAATTTAAATTAAATAAACCTATTTATGCAGTAATTGTTGCTGCAATGGCAGTTCCAATTCACGTCACTTTACTTCCTATATTTTTAATGGCTACAAAAACAGGTCTTTATGATTCAATCTGGGCGTTAATAGGTCCATATATAGCATTTAACTTACCTATTTCAATATTTATCTTAACAACCTTCATGGCTCAGATTCCAAAGGAATTAGAAGAAGCAGCTCAAATAGATGGATGTAACAGATTTAGAATATTTAGAAGTCTTATGCTTCCATTATCAAAACCTGGACTTGCTACCTTAGCTATATATAATAGCGTAAATATGTGGAATGAATTCAGTTTTGTATTAGTATTAACTCAATCTCAGCCTAACAGAACACTACCTCTTGCTATATGGGAATATCAAGGTCAATACACACTAAATATTCCAATGATAATGACTGTATTAACAATTTCAACAATTCCTATGATAATAGCCTTCATAATTGGTCAAGATAAATTAATTAAAGGTATGATGGTAGGTGCAGTAAAAGGCTAACTCTCCCAAAATTATATAAATCAAAAACTCATATCCATAATAAATAACTTTCTTATTATGAATATGAGTCTTTTTATTTGTTCATATATCTCTTCTCTCTAAATTCCTTTGGCGACAAGCCAGTTTGCTTTTTAAATGTCAGTGAAAAATAATTAGTATCCTTATATCCTACTGCTGATGCTATATTTCCTATTTTTATATTAGTAGCTTCTAGAAGTAATTTAGCTTTTTCTAATCTCTTTCTAGTAATATAATTATTACATCCTTCACCTGTAATTTTTTTAAATAACCTTGAAAAATAGTTTGTATTTATAAACATTGAAGCCGCAATGTCATTTACACTAATATCATCTTTTAAATGCTCCCTCACATATATCTTAGCATTTTTCACAATCTCATTGTTTTCACTTTTATCTTCATACAAAAGATCCAATATAAACTTGCGCAATAAATCAAAAGATTCTTCTCGCTCACATGCTTGAAGTGATACCATTAATGAATTAATATTCTTATTATTAAAATCATTAGTATCCATACAATGCTCATAATATACTGTTGAAGCTAATTCAAAACAAGATTTTTTCAACATCGAAACTGATAAATTATACGCTTCAGCTATAGCATTAAACTTGTTTAATTCTAAAATAATTTTATCCACATCATTCATCTTATCAATTATGTTTTTTTCTATCCTATTAAAAACTTCTCTATAGCTTTCCATGTTGTTTTTTACTTTTTTATTCTGAATTATTAAGCTTACATCATCAATATTCTGTATATTTTCTATAGAGTCATTATAAGATATTTTCATTTCATATATGTTGTGGACAATGCTTCCAAGAATGACTTTTTGCTTTATATTATATTCAGCTTCAATATATTTAATAAGCACGCCTACTCTATCGCTAATCTCTTTAAAATGCTTATCTGCAAAAACTACTATAACAATGTTCTTATTATAATCTTCAAAGGTAATTCCTTCATGCCTGTAATCAAACATTTCAACACATGAATTTTTAATATTTAAATTCATTAATTCATAATACTGTTTCCATATTTTATTATCATCTAAGATAGTTTTTAGAACTGCTACTTGTATAGGTTTATCATCAAAATACTTATATTGTAGTAATAACCTCTGTATTTTTTCTCTATCAATTTTATTCATAAGAATACCATTCATAATTTGGTCTATATATATCTGCTCTTTTAATCCCAATGCTCTTGTTTTTATTTTTTCATTCTCAATATTCTCATTCTCATGCTCTAATTCTAAAATAATCTTCCCTATTACTTTTTCAAGTTCATCCTCATCAACAGGTTTCATTATATAATCATAGACATTCATCTTGCAGCACCTTTGAGCATATTCAAATGTATCATATCCAGTTAGCACAATAATTCTTATGTCCTTATTAGTTTCATTAATTTTGCTAACTAAAGTCAGACCATTCATTCCCGACATACATATATCTGTAATCAGTATATCTATTTTATTATGATTAATAATATCTATCGCACTTTCTCCAGACGCTGCTTCAAATATCTGTCCAACTCCAAGCTTTTCCCAATGTATTACCTTTATTATTCCCTTTCTTATCATTTCCTCATCATCAACTACAATAACATTATACATATTCCTTACCCCTCATTATTAACCCTATATTTTATATTCATATAAGAAAATATCCAATGTAGCATTCTTTATTAAGTCATCTATTTCTCTAAAGGAAGTTTAATTTCAACAGTAATACCTCCATAGCTATTTTTTAGATAATGAAGTCCATATTCTCTGCCAAAAATTATTGCAATTCTTTTATTAACATTTTTCACTCCATACCCATTTTCTTTATCAAAGGAATTCAATGAATTATTTAGTATATTAATTTCATTTTCATCCATTCCAACACCTGTATCTTCAACACTTATTAATGCATAATTTTCTTTTGCCTCTGCCTTAATTTCTATCCTTCCAGTATAATTTTCTTTTATTCTCATGCCATGATATATTGAATTTTCCACTAAAGGCTGAAGTGTCATTTTAGGTATCATCACATTCATACATTCCTCTTCAATTACAAAGCCGCTTTCAACAATATGACTATATCTCATATTTTGAATAATCAAGTAATTCTTTATATGCTCAATTTCCTTATGTAATGGTATTATATCTTTTCCTCTACTAAGGCATATTCTATAATAATTAGCCAGAGCTTTGACCATATCTGATACTTCTTTATTTCCATCAGCTAATGCTTTCCAATGGATACATTCTAAAGTGTTGTATAAAAAGTGAGGTTTAATTTGAGATTGTAATGCATTCAGTTCTATTTTATTTATTTGATTCTGTTCTTCCTTAACTTTATTTAAAAGCACATTTATCTCATTTATCATTGAATTAAATCCATTTGTCATCTTTATAAAATCTTCACCAGAATATTTATTTTCCATTACAACATCAAGCTTTCCTTGCGATACCTTGGACATATTCTCTACAATGTCATTAATAGGATAATAAAGCTGATTTATTAGATAACAGCTTACTATTCCTGATAAAAAAGTTATTATAATTATTACTACGATTATATTAGTCATAGTTTTTCTGCTATCAGTAAATAATTCATCTGTTTCTATATTACCTACTATATAAAAATCATATCCCTCAACATAATCGTATACAATCATATTATTATATACTATTACATTACCATTTTCCTTAGTAAGATAATTTATATACTCATACTCTTTACCTATTAAAGCATGATTTTTATCAGATATAATCTTGCCTGCTCTGTTAACTAAACATAAGTTAAATGATAAATCTGATTCATAATCATTATAAAATTTCTGTAGAGTTTCTTCTTTTACTCCTATAACTATGAAACCAAGTTCCTTGTTTAATTCATACCTATCATAAACTGGCTGAAAAAAATTCAAAACATATTGATTATTACGAAAAATATTTTCATTAATGCTGACTCTCAAGCTTTCAAACTGTGTATTGTTTTCATCTGAATAATAATCTAATATTCTCTCTTTAAAATCACTATTGGTCCATGTTTCTCCAACATATACAACCTGCTGTTTACTGTATTTTATCAATCCAATATAATCTATATATTTTTTTATATCACTCATATATCTTATAGATTTATATGCACTATCAGTAATTGATAACTCTATATCATTTATTTCTGTTCCATCATACATAAAATAATCTTGTATTCTATTATCAAACCTCATAATTCTGGTTAATTCATTAAGGTCATTAAGATTTCTAAGAAGAGAATTTTTCATTGACTGAACCTGCCCCTTAGCAAGCCATGTAGATTTTTCAGTTATAGTTTTAACTGCTGATGTGTAGGTAACTACTAAATTTATAATATTAGTTGCTAATAAAACACAAATAAAAAAAATCAATATTTTCTTATTAAGACTCATATTTTTAATCTTATACATTAAAACCGCTCCTTATGCGAAATATAATATATATCAAAATAATCTGAGACTAAAACTCCATTAATTTAATTATATCATTGAGAACCTTTCAATTCCATTTTTATCCACAAAGTAATATTATATCTTTTTTAATTGTACATATTATTACTAATCACAATAGTATAAAAAATCACTGAATAAATATCGTTCTTTTATTTATTCAGTGATTATATCTAAATTTTCAATTTTATTTAACTAGTTACTTTCTTTTTACCCCAGGTAAACTGTTTCTGTACTTTAGAAGCTTTTATTATAGGCTGTTTAGTTCCTTCATACGTTTCAGATTCAATAGTTCCAGTAATTAAAACCCATTCATCATTCTTTGGCATTTCACCATCATATGTAACATTTATTCCAACTGTAACTTCATCTGTATGATCTTCGTGAGGCATATCATAATATCTAAGAACAGAAAAATTATTACCATTTATGTTTCTGACAAAGCCCTCTATAGTTATACTCTTACCTTCATATGCACTTACATTATCAAATATCTTATCTAACTCAGTTATAAATCCTTCATCCTTAATTACAATTTTATCTGAAGTTTCACTTGATACTGAATCAGAATTTCCCGAAGATGAATCACTTAACGATTTATTTTCAAGATCGTACTTTTGCTGTTCTTCAATTTCATCCTGCTGAGCCTTTTTCTTTTCTTCATCTGTAAAATTAGTTGAACTGCTAGAACTCTTATCTGATTGTGTAGCACTTCCATTTTTACTTTCATTAGAACTGCACCCTGCCATTATCCCAAATATCATGCAGCTTAGTATTAATAGTCTGATTGCTTTCTTTTTCATAAGTTCATTCCTTTTTCTTAAAATCTATATCTATCTCAATTTAAATACTAATTAATATTATTTTAGCTATGTTTTTATATTATATCACAAAGAAATATGATTAATATAATTCTTAAACTACAACTAGTATGTTTATTATACAAAAATCAAGCTATTCTCGACATTATCT
Organism: Clostridium sp.; assembly: GCA_003539755.1. Lineage (GTDB taxonomy): Bacteria > Bacillota > Clostridia > Clostridiales > Clostridiaceae > Clostridium. Next base: position 30 of record DPOH01000294.1, on the reverse strand, counting down.
ATTAAATATAAAATTTATTAACATATTTAT
>DPOH01000073.1 GCA_003539755.1 Clostridium sp. | reverse complement strand
TGTTCATCACTCCCGTACCCCCAAACCATACACATCTCTCTCTGTCGGGCGCGTCTGATGTTTATAAGAGACAGCTCTCTTCCAATCTTATGCGGTTTTACTCTCCCTTTCGCAAGGCTTTCCCCCTCTATGAGGCAGGTAACCCACGCTTCACTCCCCCGCCCGCCGCTAATCCGTTTCCCGCAGGAAACTTCATCGCTCGACTTGCATGTGTTAAGCACGCCGCCAGCGTTCGTCCTGAGCCAGGATCAAACTCTCAATAAAAAGTTTAATCTTAGCTTACTCAAAATAAAGAATTGCTGGTTTACTTAAATGTATTTATCTTATTCTGTTCAATTTTCAAAGACCATTTTCTTTCACAACTTTCGTTGTTACTTTTTGTTTTTTTCTGTCACCCTCAAGCGACTTACTTAGTTTATCACTTGATTGGAATCCTGTCAACAACTTTTTCAAAACTTTTTAATTTATTACTGTTTAGTAATTTTTAAGCTTTACTTCAGTTGCTTACCGCTCCTTGCGACGTGTTTTATCTTATCACAATTAATCTCCTTTCTTATAACTTTTTCTACTATTAATTTTATTTATTCTTATTTTTCTTCATTTTATACCATTATTCTCTTCTTTTTATATATCGATACACCACGCCATGTTTATAATTTTATATTCAGATATCTAAACTAAAAGTATATAATTTTCCTAACATTACCTGCTGCATATATAGTATTAATTTTTCTAAACATCAAATTCTAACTATGAAGGAGATGATATCTTATGGATTACAAAATAGCGGATTTAAATAATAAAGACTATGAAGCTATAAAAAAAGCAGAAAGCTTAGTAAAAAAGGAAACTGGAAAAGACTTTGTAATGATTGCATGGGAAAAACAACAATAAGAAATGTATTATTATTGTTGTTAGTTTTATTTATCCTGCATACACTAATTATGTAATAGCAATTTTTAATTAAGGGGATTTTATGATTAGTGTACAAAAAAAATTCAAACAATTAGACCACCTTATTGGAAATACCCCATTAGTGGAAATAAATTTTAAATATAAAGGGAAACCAGCAAAAATATATTCCAAACTCGAATACTATAACTATACGGGAAGTATTAAAGATAGGGTGGCATTGTATATTCTCAGCAAATCATATATTGAGAAAAAATTTAAAGATAATGATATTATTATCGAAGCCACAAGTGGCAACACAGGAATTTCTTTTGCCGCAATCGGAACATATTTAAATCATGAAGTTCATATATACATGCCTGATTGGCTAAGCAGTGAAAGAATGAAATTATTAGAAAGTTTCAATGCAAAACTGCATCTGATTTCAAAAAATGATGGCGGATTTAAAAAATGCGTCTCTACTACAAAGGAAATAGCCAAAGAAAGATATGACATATTTTTACCAAATCAATTTTCTAACTATGATAACATATTAGCTCATTATACTTCTACCGGACCTGAAATATTACACACATTACAAAAACATAATATTGCTCCATCAGCTTTTATAGCTGGTGTAGGAACTGGTGGCACTGTAATGGGTATAGGCAAATACTTAAAAGATAATCAACCAAACATGAAAGTATACCCTCTGGAGCCACTTAACTCTCCAATATTATCAACTGGCAAATGCACAAGCAGTCATAGAATCCAAGGAATATCAGATGAATTTATTCCTCCAATACTTAATTTGAAGAAGCTAAATAAAATAGTAAGTGTTGATGATGGAGATTCTATAATAATGGCACAAAAATTCTCTAAAGATTTAGGACTTGGTATTGGAATTTCATCTGGTGCAAATTTTATAGGTGCTGTAAAGGTATTAGCCGAGAATAATTTCCAACATAATATTGTCACAGTATTTTCTGACGATAATAAAAAATATCTTTCTACAGATCTTATGAAAGAAGAACCTGTGAAAGATAATTTCATATCTACTAATATAGAATTATTAGATTTAAATGTACTTTAAAACATAGGCTGTCTCATATATCAAGAGGCAGCTTTATTAACTTATCACTCTATAAAACTATTTTAGCCAATCTAGCTATCATATTAATACAGTTATTTTAAATATCTATTAGATAATTATCAAACATTAATAATAACATACAACTGGTGTACCCTCATCTATATTATTAAATATAGTCCTTGCCAAATCATATGGTGCATTAACACAACCATGTGATCCTCCTGAAACATATATGCTTCCTCCAAAACTACCTCTCCAAGAAGCATCATGAATTCCTATTCCTCCATTGAAAGGCATCCAAAAACTAACTGGCGATTCATATCCTTGACCTTTTAATACTGCATTTCTTTCTTTATAATCAAGTTTATAAGTTCCTGAAGGAGTTCCTGTTCCATTGCTTATATTACCTGTTACCACAGGGCCATCTGTAACTAAACCTCCATTCTTATAAAACCATAAATGTTGGTCAGATAAACTTACTTCAACATATGTGTTTCCAATATCATTCTCCCCACTTGCCATTGCTTTTTGTGAATACTTAGGTTCTTTATCTTCAACAAGACCATTTTTTATAGCATCTATAAGATAAGTTGCTTCTTCTGAAGAATCTACTTTAGATCCATAATCTCCACCACTTACAGATATAGTTTGTCCATATGTTGTAGTAAAACTTCTTGTTTTTCCTACTGTCGTATGTTTATTTGATAATGTTTTAATATATTCTTTAACTTTTTTATCATCAATATTTACATTATAATTTTTATCTACTGATAACCAATCTTTTATTGTAGGTCCATCTATAACTTCATCTCCACCTATAAACTTATATGTTATCTTGGTGGATGTATATTTATCCAATAATTCTTTAGCAGCTAATACTTCTTTAGATTTTGCCGTATATGTTGGTCTTTCATAACAATTACTTTCATCTAAATCCAACACTGTTTCGCCATTTTTTATTGCTTCAGATACAGCCGATCTTAGGAAACCTTTATTTAATTTATTTCCTTCTACTTCTTCTATAATTTCATAACTACCATTATTATATTTAAGTTCTGCATTCTGAGGTTCTACAATGTCCTTACTATTCATCAGTGAAGAGTTATTTATCTTTTTTTCCAACTTACTTTCATCATATACCAACAAGTCTGATATACTTGCATTTTCATCTTTAAATAAATTACCCATCCAGAATAAAGCATTTTGATTATTCTTTATTTGTTCAAGTTTATTCTGTAAATCGCATTGTAAATTTATATCATCTGCTGTAATTATATCTTCTAATCCATTCCTGCCTTTAAGATTCAACTCATATGAATTTATCTTTGACATTATTTCTGAATCAGCTTCATCAATTGTTTTACCCGAAACATCTACAAAATTTATTTTAGATCCAATATTAAAATGATTTATGAAATATATAGATGTTCCAAAATATATTGCTCCTAATCCACATAATGAAACTATAAATCCAAGCAATAATTTATTATTTTTGATTTTTTCGATTTCCATACTGTACCTCCTTCCATATATTATTATACCAAAATCTGTAAATAATTTGGTACTGTATTTAAATTTTCTAATATTTTTACAAAAAAAGAAAGCTCTTAAGTATTACATAAATAATACTTAAAAGCTTTCTAGCTATGTAAAATTAATTTTTAAAATGCTTAACTAATTCAGCCATTGATTGATTGAATTCTTCTGTAGATGAGTTTTTGAATACCCATAATTCTGGTATACCTTCTGGCTTTTCAAAATTACATCCTGCAATATATTCATCCCAATGAGCTAACTTCCATGTATCACGATCTGAATTACGTTCTATCATTCTTTGGTGACATACTTCTTTACTAGTTTCAACCCAGATAACAACTAATTCACAATCATGTTCCTTAAGTTTCTTTCTGAAATTATCCATGTATTTTAAATCTCTTATTTCTCTAGTAAATGGAGCATTTATTAATACAGTATCACAATAATCTAAAGCTTCTAATGCTAAATCAATGACAACTTCATATTCTTCATTTCTTATGTTTTCTTCGAAAAATTCTGAACTTCTGTTATTTTCTTGATGTGCAACTTTAAATACTTGATTAGATAATCCAATTAAAGTATCTTTATCTAAATAAACTATAGGCTTAAGTGCCTTTGACACTTCTTTTGAAATGAATGTTTTTCCACATGCTGGTGGTGATGTTACTAATATTAATCTTCTCATATCGTTTTTTGTCTCCCCATCCCAATTCTATTTGTAGATTAACAAAGATATAGTAGAATCTATAATCATAGATTCTAGATCCTACTATATCTTTTTTTGATTTAATAAATTATGTTATATTCGCTATTTAATAAATAGAAATAAATATGAGAATATAGGTTACCTATACTCATGTTTTGTATTATACCAGTTTC
>DPOH01000336.1 GCA_003539755.1 Clostridium sp. | reverse complement strand
TAAATTATATTATTTTTATTATAAATTTCCTAAATAAGAAGGTTTTATGAATTACTCATAAAACCTTCTTAAATCATAATTTTTATATTATTGCATTTCTAAATTTAGATTTTCACCAAAAGCATCAACAAAATATTGCTTTAACTCATCAACAGTATTAAATAACTTATTATCTTCTTCACTAGTCTTTTTTCCATCAACAACTAAAGTTTCTCTTGAAATTAAGTTATACATGTTAGTGTATTTACACTTTCTAACTATATAAGTTTTTGTTTTGGGCTTATTATTTGAATCTTTATATTTTATAATATCCTTTTTTAATACACTAAATTGATATCTACATACTTCTTTTTCATCCTTTAATATGATGAACAATGAATCTGTTTTTATTTTTCCAAAGTTCAATTTTTCTTCATTATATATTCCTTTTGAAAAGAAGCAATTAACTCCCTTATTATAGTAGTCCTCTATTCTATCAAGGCTCATAAATCCAGTAATAAAAACTTTTCCATCTTTATAATCTAATATTGCACTTCCTAGTTCTTCAATTCTCTCTTGTAACATTTTGTTTACTCCTCAATATTTTTTTCTAATTCAATTAAATATTTATTAAACTTTCCAATTGTCATAGTTGGTATGTTTAAATCTCTTGCTTTCTTAATAGTAGCCATTTCTTCTCCATAAGGTTGATACACTACTAATGTAGTTTCCTTCTTTCTAAATGTATACAGTGGTACTCCTCCATGCTGTTCAATTACTTTTGCAACTTTAGTTGCAATACTTCCTTTCATAGGAGACAATGTAATAGTTTGTCCCGATAATTTATTAGTTAATATTACTAACTCTTTATTTGATACTACATTTTCAATAGTTACTTTCATCTTTTCATCTAATTCTATTCCATGAACCATATGATAAAAATCATCCATTGCCATTATTTCAATACCAAGATCTTGAGCTTTTTGTAGTTTACTTCCTGCATCCTCACCAACAACTAATAAATTTGTTTTCTTAGTAATACTATTTGATGTTATATCTGCACCACATTTTTTAGCAAGTTCCATAAGCTGATTTCTAGTATATGGACCCTTTCCAGTAAAAACAATATTTCTACCTGCAAAAAGATTCATTATAACTTCAAAATCCTGCTTTATAGATGTAAGACTATTTTTGTAGCTATGATTTGAATTATTTGACTGAACTCCAATAGGAATCCACCTATCTGGTTTAAATTCATTTAATATTTCGTAAAGCATTTCAACATCTTCAATAGCTGTATGAGTTTGTTCTTTATCTATATCGAGGAAATCCTTAAGATATTCTATTGAATATGAAAATAATTTTGGATTACTATACTTTATAGCTCTTATGCTATCATAAAATGGGTATCCTTCATCTATCCAACCGTAATGGACTAAAAACTTTCTATCAAAAGCTCCATTATGAGCAACTAAAGGATATTGATATTTACCAATAAACTTTTTAAATTCTTCAATACAAGATTCATTAGCACTTATATCTTCATACCCAAAACCATATCCCTCATTTATAAATGACTCATCTTCTACTATACCTAAATAAAACTTTTCTTTTACCTTATAATCTTCTACTACAATTGCAGCCACTTCATAGATTCCAGATTCTACAGAGAAACTTTGTGTTTCCAGGTCAATTAATATCATATTGTGCATAAATTTCTCTCCTCTACTTTTTATCTACTTCTATAATATCACATTTTTATAGTCTTATATAAAAGTAAAAAATGTGTTATATAGTAATATAATTCTTAAAATAATTTTATATCTATATATGTGATAATTTATTTATTTCTAATAATAATACCCAATTAATTCATATTATCCTCTGTGCTACCAAGATTGATAATATTTCTTACTTCGTCAGGAGTATACCCAGGTCTCTTACTATGTAAGATCATATGACAATTCGGACATACTGTAAGAAGATCCTTTTCAGGATTAACTTCATATTCTTCTCCAATTTCAGATATTTCTTTAGTATGATGAATATTAATACAATGCTTAAACTGCTCTCCATATACTTTAGAAAAATCAAATCCACATATCTCACATTTTAATATGCCATTATTCTTTTTCTTGTAGTAATCTATACACTTCTGTCTAGCTTGCCTATTTCTTTCATAAGCATTAACTGTTATTTTCTTCTTTGCACCTTCTGAAAATGAATTTTCTTCATCTATTATTTCTTCTGCTATCATATTTGAATTATAAATATAATTATTATCTATTCTAGAAATAATTAATTTCATAACTTGCTCTAATAAAGTTATATCCGTTTCTCTTGTTCCTTGACTAAACTTTTCAAAAGTAGAATCAATTTTTTTATATTCTTCTGCTAATATAGGTTCATCAAATATTCTCACCGTATCTATATCAAATACATAATATCCATGACATTCATTTTTATCAGAATCTATTATAGGTGAATCATAATCGATATTTCTTAAGAATTTTGCACATCCAATTAACTTTGCATCATATTGAAATAAAACAAGTGAATTTTCTTCACATCTCATTTTACATTTTATATATTCATATTCTCCATCTTCATTACACATACGGTTACTTAAAAACTCCACAACTTTTTCATATGTACTAAAAACATCTTTACTCATAGGTAAAAATCTTATCTCTGGTATTTTCTTATTATCAATTCTATAATAGTTTAAATTCATATTTATAACTTCCTCCTCTTATAAATACTTAAAATACATAAATTCATTGTCCATAATATAATCTAAATAATACTCTTATAACTTTCACTAGTTCCATCTAGATATTTAATTAAGTGATTAATTTATATCTATTACAACTTTACATACCGCCTTAATTATATTAAAAATCACCTTTTATAATCTGATTTAACAGCATTTAATAACGCTTTTCTTAATGCATCGTCACAAGCATAAATATAAATACCCTTAGTTCCTCGCGTCATTAAAACTCTTAATTCATGTTGTATAAGAGTACTTGAAATATCCATAGTATCTCCATTTGCAAGTGTACGTTTATTAGTCATACTTTTATATGCTTTTTTTTCTGAATTGAATACTATTTTATTATCTTTATACTGTACTGATGGCCCAATTATCACACCAGCATATGTCAAATCAAATCCTTGTATTGTAAATGTTGATCCTACTTCATTAATAGTTTGAGGCTGCTCTGCCCAAGCTAAGTGTTTTAATTTTTTCTTCTCTTTTTGAGATAATGTTTTAAATAATTCTCTATTCCAAGGTAGCTTCCAATTATCAATTTCTACTTCCCAATATTCATTAGAATCTTCTGGTTTTGCCTGTGAATTATATTGCCAATCATATGATGCAACTACTCTAGATAATTCTGTTTCTTTATTGGATGCTTTCTTTTTAATTGCACTATGTAATTCTTGTGGAGTTCTAAATATCTTAATTTCGTATCCCTTTGAATCTTTATATAAATCAGAAACCACCAATTTTTTAGTAAGATCATCAATCCACGAAATAGTATCTTTGCTACAATTCATTCTTAATTGATTTTCTAGCTTAATATAATTTCCTTGATTTCTAGCTAACTCTCGCATTTCCATAAGAAGCTCTATCTCCCAATATTGCTCTGTTCTTAAAATTTGATACTCATCAAACATGACCACAGTAATTTTTGACCTATCTATAATATCTTTCAATTGATTGCTACCACGGTAAGCTTGTTTTCCTTGTGTCCATAATAAATGTGCTTCATCTACAAAAACTACACCCACCTCATTATTTCCCTTATCATTATTGTTGATAAATTTGGTTGGTTTTGAAACAACATCTTCTTCAAATCTATGATTAAGTCCAAGCTTCTTTGCCATATCAGCATAAACATTAACTTGCTCATCATGATTTACTAACATATAACATTTTAAATTACTATTACATATTACTTCTTCATCCAACAATTCATAAAATGTACTACTTGTTAAAACTGTTTTACCAGTTCCTGCTTCACCCTCAACAAAAATTAGTTGTCCATTTTTATTATTATTTATAGCATCTACAACTCTATCAATAATTTTAGCTTTTGCATCTTTCTGATCCTTAGTTAATTTATGGTTTGGAGATGCCTTATATATAGCAGATTTTTTTATTTCAGTTTCAGATAAAAATAAATTTGGATTCTGTTTTCTTAACTGTGACCAAACCATACTAAAAATATCATCAAAATTTTCATCATAACTATATCTTCCTTGTGGATTTCCTCTTCCGTTGTATAATTTTATATTATCCATAGTTAAACAATAATCAATTAATTTATTTTCTATATCTAATGTCATTGATTTATTAAAGTGTTTATGTCCAAAAATATACATAGTTGGTGTATCACCATCACCAATCAAATGACTCTGCCAAAGATTTTTATTTCTACTATCTCTGTAATGTTCTTTTGTTCTTTTAATCACATCAGTGCTTTCTCCAATATAGACACTAAAACTATTATTTTCCTTATCCTGTTTACTCTGCCATGTATGAATATATACAGTGGGATAATCTAGAACATACTCTGAATCCTCTCCTAAATTTTTAATAATATCTTCTTTTAAATTTGATTCAAAACCTTGAATTTCTTTTGTCGTGTAAAAAATAGGCTTAATTGTAGTACTCATGCTCATAAACTCCATTCATTCTTAATTTATTTTTGTTAAAATACCTAAAATACATAATTCTCAATACCAAATATAATATAAAACCTATAAATTAAAAGCCTCAATAAATCTTTTCTTAGTTTCATTATCCTTAAACCAGATATACATTCCCTTTTTAGCTCTTGATAAGAGCACTCTATAAATATTTTTCATAATTTGTATTACTTCTTTTCTTAAATCAATTTGCTTTTCTTGGCTAATTAAATCTATGAAGTCATTAATCTTATACCTGTTACCTTTATACCTAACAAACCACTGTCCATTTTCTTGTTGTCTTTCTACACTTCCGCCAAACTTCTTTGCAATATCACTAATAAAAAAGTATTGATCCTTAATTTTATTTAAATCAATATTCCACTTTCCATCTCTCCAATACAAATCATCCCAGAATATTGCTCCTGTATAGTCAAAGTCTAACCCCTGAAGTGTATAAATACATCCCACTTCATCTAAATGGTGACCATCTATATTCTTGTACCAATTATATTGCTTTTTCCCTTGTCTCTGAGGGTTCCAAGCTTTCTTAAAGTCTCCTATTACTATGTCATTATTTTCAGTATTTCTTGTCCAATCCCAACAGAAGGATGCCACCCATTTACATTGATTATCTTCGTCTTTAGATTTTAACTTCATATCAATATCATTTAAATCATCATCAACTTCTAAATCATAAAATTCATTTAGATAACTACTTTGTTCAAGTTCTACATCATCAAGAAATTTATTTAAGCTTTCTATAAATCCACTTCTTGCATTAGTTCTTAAGTCAATTTTCAATCTTAGTGGTTGTCCATTATCTGCTAATCTTTTTATATTATAATGTGCAGAAAGTTCATCAATAACTTTTTCATAATTTTCTCTTGTACCTTCTTCACTAAAAAGAATTCTCTGCTTATCATCCTGAAGTATTATTACAATTCTAGAGTTATATAATAATTTATACAATGTATCTTTAACATTACTAATTCTGTGAGCTTCATCAATTATAACAATATTATTTCGCTTACTAGGGCTTGTAACTGCTTCTGTATATAATGCAATTCTATCCTCAAACTCTTCATTAACAATTTCTCTAACTGTTGCATTAACTAATGTATAGTAACATCCCTTATTTCCAAATCTTTTTATAGCCCTTCTAAGCATTTCAAAAGCAAGATAAGTCTTTCCCGAACCAACATTACCACTAATCACTTCAACTATTCTTTCATTTCCCTGTAAGCTGTTTAAAGCATTATTGAATAATGAAATAATATCTCTCTGCTCATCAAGAAGTGTTATTGCCTCATTACTTTTAAGCACATTATGTAACTCCTCAAGGCCATCTTTACCTAGCTTATAATCACCCTTGCAGAATGCTTCAACATCTTCATATTTACTTTCATTTATAAATATATTATTAAGCATATCCTTAAACTTTTCTCTATCATTTTTAGTGAATGTAATATCATAAAAACCCTTTTTATAAATATGATAAGGCTTTTCAAAAAGCTCATCTTTATCTATAAAATTATGAAGATATGCACACTTATAGATTTTCACATTTTCCTCAGCACAAAAAGTATGATTATTTTCTAAATACTTGCTATATGTCTGAATTTGAGCTAATGGATGCTCTCTTTCAATATCATCTGCAGTAAGTTTTACCTTACATGGATTATTGTTATTAGAATCTTTATATATCTTTGCCCACTGCTTTAATTCAACTATTAAAATGCATATTTCATTGTTCTTGTTTCTTCCAATAACCGTGCAATCTATTCTGTTCTTACCTACAGGTAATTCATATTCAAAAACAACAAAAAGATCAGCAAGTCCACTTTCTGAAATTACAGATAATAATTCTGGAATTGAATTTTCCCAGGACTGCTGCTCTTTTTCATTTTCTTCTGCAAATGTAGATTTTAATAATTCATCTGACTCAATATTCTCTTTAAATTTTTCTAGTATATACTGACCTAATATTTTCTTTGATGATATATCAGAATAATTCTTTGTAACATCTATTATGTTTGATACTTTATCACAATATATATGCATAGTTTCCTCCAATTATATTACTGTAAATACTTTAAATACTAATGTTATTATACAGAATATAATTTCAAAAATATAGTAATATTATTGATAGAAGAATTTAAAGTTAATATTCTTGTATCTTTCTAGTTACTAACATTATTAGCATTCTTTTAATCTATGTTATCAAAATATTCATTATAAAGAAATACATTTTCAGGATATCCAATCAATTGATAAAAAATTGATTCAGGGTAATATCCTGTTGAACTTAATAGTGAATCAAAATACTCATCCATTCTATCTTCCATCAACATTTCCCTTAAAACCTTAGTAGTATCTTCATATATATTATCAGTTCTTAATCTATTTTTACATTTTTCCTGCTCAAATTCAACTAAAGGTATTTTCCCGTTTTTTCTTTTTCTATACGCCCAAGCTTTTAATTTTGGTGAACTACTTAATATTTCATTAATTGCATTAGTAGAGACAACTCCTGTCCATGCATCTAATAACGTTCTATACTGTTTACTTCCCTTTTGTGCTTCATTTATGTATACAAATAAACGATTCATTAAAATTGCATTTTTTATAACATTAACAGGTACAAATGTTCCAAGTACAGTTTTAGCACCACTACGTAATAATAAATCCGCTACAGAAACTGCTCCAAATCCCCTTGGACTTACATGGCATGCACTTAACATAACAATTGGTGGAACTTCTAAATCATCATCATCAGCTAACCAATGTTTTTTACCAATACATAATCCTGAACAATTATTCTTTTTATCATAAAATCCATGTGAAGAAATAATTAAAATATCTGAATCCTTATTTTCTTTTGTAAAATGTTTCAACTCTTCTATTGAGTTTATTTGGGAATAAAAAACATCAATACCCTTATATTTTTTACTATCATTTAATAATGTTCTCCATGCAATATTAGACCACTTTCTGACATCATCATTTTCATCTAGACATTCTGCAATTATTACTTTACATTTTCGTCCAATATAATATTGATTTTGTTTATTCAATTCATATTGCATTGCTTTAGTTAATGGTGTAAGTGGTCTATATGAAATAGGTTTATAACAACATAATGGTGCAGATGCATTAGGAAAGATTCCAAGCCCTATTGGAAAATCTGAAAAAACTGTTATATGATTTGTTCTATTAAACGTTTTTAGCCTTTCTTCTCCTATCAATTCAGTTAATTTTTTTCCTATTTCACTTAATGTATCCCAAATAAATTTATTATCAGTAGTTCGATCTTTTACTGGCAAATGTTCCGCTCTGGTTTTACAATGCTGTTCCAGATGATCTAACAATTCAAATAATTTTTCTGATGCCTGTTCAGTTTCTATTACAATACCATCTTTAGCTATTGCTCTATGCACTGATATTATTCTACAAATTTGCTCATCTAGTGGTTTAATATTCTTACTATATCTAGCTCTCCCTGGCATACTAATTATAATTGGAATCATAGTTTCATTAATAGATTTTTTATATAAATCATTAAAATCATCATTTACACTATTAAGTTTTGATGCTGCAATAATTGTATTATGTATATGAAAACTTTCTTCATATATATTTTTAAAACAATCATTTATATTAATATTCATAGAAAAAACTTCATTACTTCTTGATAAATGATTTGCATTAAATAATAAAGGTAAAGCTAAAAGTTCCTTCTTTTTGAACATTTTTAAATTATCAGGAACACAAAATCCCTCTGAAAATTCTCTCATTCTTTGCGCAAATTTTTCCCAATATAGCTTTAATAATTCTGTTGATAACATCTCTGTGCTTATAATTCCCACAACATTTTCTGAATTCAAATTACTTAAGTCTATTCCACAGTCAGATTGATATATTATTAATGTTTGACAAAAGTCAACTGCCTGTCTTAATAATTCAATTTTTGATAAAGGTAATAATGTAATATTATGTGGTGTATCATAACTGCTTAGTGCATGCTCTGCATCAATATTAATTACATCAAATCCGACTCTTGGTAAATGCATAATAAATTCGATTGCTGGTAATATTGGTATTAAATCATCATCAAATAGGTGTATATTATCAAATAACATGTGTTCTACTTCATCATCATAAATAATTGGGCCTACTTTACAATCATAATTATCTTTAAAAATTACTATATAATTTATCATAATTTTCTTATATAAGTATTCATATTCTTTATTCATTTTTCCTCCACCTTATTTAAAAGAGAAAGTTCATTAACTAATAGAACTTTCTCAATAACTTAATTGCTTTTTTTATTTAATTCTTTTTTCACTTGACCAATTTTATATTTATTCACCATCTTTTCTCTAAATTTCTTATACTCATCACTTTTTGAATCACATGTTAAGTTTCATATAATATTCATCAAAATTATTTTTAAATTGCTTTTTTAAAGTTGATGCTACTAAATTATTTATCATAAATGCAATCTCTTTAAAAATATCTAATTTTTGTATTAATAATATATAATTATCTTTGTTCAATTCCTTAGTTATTTCACTCGAAAAGTCGCTCAATACATTATTAAAAGCTATTATCCATTGCCCATGAGCAATACGATTTCTCTTTTCTATCTCAGGCTGTAAC
>DPOH01000237.1 GCA_003539755.1 Clostridium sp. | reverse complement strand
CATTATGATTTTAACATAATTTTTCATAAATCTTATAACAATTAATCATATAATATGAAATCTTTCTTTTTTATATAAATCTGACTAACACATTTTATACATCTAAATTTTGATTTTTCTAATTCTTTAATTTGTTGTTACATTATAGTTTTTTTAATCTTATGATGCTGTTTTAAATAATTGTTGGTACTAAATATTTTTAATAATGCCCATAATAAAAAGCATTAAAAGAAACTATAAAAATTTCTTTTAATGCTTTTTATTATTCTAATTGTCTTTAATACTTGAAATATATAGTAGTCCTCCTAAAAGAACTCCTCCTCCTATTATATTTCCAACTACAACCCAGATCATGTTATGTAAAACACCTAATGCAGGAATACTTCCTGTTGCAAAATATGCAACTGAAAATGTTGCCATATTAGCAATACAGTGTTCAAAACCTGCTACTACAAATGTGAAAACACATAAGAACATAAGAACTATCTTTGCTGTTTCACTTTTAAGTCTTACACCACTATATACAGCAAGGCAAACACTAAAGTTACATAAGATTCCTCTAAAAACTAACTGCATTGCTGATAAGCTTACTTTTGCATGAACTACAGGTTCAACATAAGATTTAACAATATCCATGCTAGCACCACTAGCTACAAAAATATAAGAAAATACAAAAATACCAATAAAGTTTCCTATAAATGAATAAATCCATATTTTCGCTGTAGATGCTATGCTTACTTTCTTTTTAATTACTCCAATAAACATTACTAAATTATTACCTGTAAAAAGTTCTCCGCCTAATAATACAACAGCTATTATTGCAAAACTAAATAATGCAGCTCCTGATATTTTAGCTGCTTCTGGGAAATTTTTAGAAAGAACAGCTCCTACTACATTTGAAAGAACCGTGGCAAACAATATAAATACTCCTGCCATTATAGCTCGCGCAAAGTACTTCACTAAACTTCCATTAGCAATCTCCACTTTACTTATCGACGATTTTGCCATACTTTCAATATCACTATCGTACATTTTTTCCACCTCTTCATCTTTTGTTTATATTCCTTCCATATTATATATTACCAATTATAATTTGTATATATGTTTTTTTATTTCATATAATACTCATGTAAACCAAATTAAGAATAAAATTCAAAACACTCCTATAATCCATTTTCACAAATTATAGGAGTGTTTTAATATATATTTATATAATAAATTAAGTGCAATTTAATTTATTTTCATCTTGTCTTTTTAATTCATTTTCAAGAATTCTTATTAATATAGGTGCACATACTAAATAAAAAAAGAAATTACCAGCAGCATGTAGACCATCAAATGGTAGGCCATTTAAGTAGTATACATAAAATCCATATGGTCCAGCTATAAAGAACTTATCTAAGCTCACAAAAAATCCAAAAACAAATCCTCCTATGGCACATAGTAAAGCCATAAATCCCATGGGAATCTTTTTGTATAACCTATTTTTATGAAAAAGACCTGCAAGCCCACCTATTATTGCCCATGCTAATATTTGAAAAGGAATAAAAGTCCCAAATCCAAGAAGTATACCACTAACTAGTACTGTAACCACATTAATGTATAAACTATATCTAAATCCCATAACCATTGCAGTCACAATAATGACTGTGGTTACAGGTTTTATATTAGGAGCAAATTGCAGAAACATTCTAGAAGCTATATTAAAAGCACTTAAAAGCCCAACTATAGTTACATCATGAGATATATCATAATAACTTCTTCCACTATATTTGCAGTCCACTGTCCTATCATATTTACTTTTAATTGTTTTATTGTTCTTATTATTTAGTCGTCTATTTATCTGATTTTCACGTTTATTATTCATTCCTTACTCCCTCTTCCTACTCTCTAGGAATATTTTCCAAGGAGCCAGAATAATAAAACCAATCAATATCATCACCATCTTTTACTTTCCAAGCGCCTGCACTTCTATCTATTAAATAACCATTTACTCTTACCATCCATCCAGATCCACTTCCATGTTCCTTTTCTGCCTGTCCTCCAAGACTAGAAATATATACAGTTGAACCTGAGCCTTTATATTTATAAGGAATATCATATTTATTACATGCTGAAAATAGTATACTTGCAACTGTCTGTGTTCCTGAAAATTTTATGGATTTAGTATCTAGTACATACTTTCCGTCATACCCCACTATTGTCAAAGTTACCTTTTGGGACTTAGTTTCCTTTTTATCACTGTTACTTTTCTTATTACCACTATCGTTTGAAAGGGCTGATTGATTTTTTGTACTGCTTTCATTATTCTTACTTACACTTTCCTTATGTTTTTTCTTATTATGATTTTCCTCTTCATCTCTTGTAGAATTCTCATCTTCATTGTCCGCTTTCTCCTCTGAGCTATTTTCATCTGATGAATTATCTGCTGTTTTAGAATAATTGTCACTATCAGTATTAGATGAAAAAATACTAGCATTAAATCTATAAGAAGTTTTTTCAGGAAGATTAGCTATATAAGAAGGAGCATTTCCATTTTGTATATTCTTTTTGCTTTCATCTTTAGCGTTATCATTATCATTAGAATCTGGTATCTCTAATTGCCCTCTGCCATCATCCTGATTTCCATCACTATAAGTCAAAGGCTTGTTTCTATTCTCCTCACTTTTCTGTTTTTCCTCAGGACTGGCATCATTTATGTCATCAAATGAAATACTTGCAGATTCTATAGGCTGAAACATTTTATAAACATAAAATCCACTAGCAGCAAGTCCAATAATAATTATGAGACTTGATATTGCACCTAATGCTTTTGATGCCTTTTTTCTCTTCTCCATTTTTCTTAAAAGTGGTGCCAAATCTACTGGAGAATGACCTACACTTCTTGTTGAATCATCTACATATATACTCTTATTGTTTTCATCCTTATTTTTCTTATTTCTATTTTTTTTATTCTTACCTGAAAACATCATTTCTTCCTCCTAAAATCATTGCATATTTTTTTAGGACTATACCTACTCCAACTAAGCCAACTGCTATACCTGCTTCCTTTGGGATTGTAGGCCTTGATCTCTCAGTTTGTTCTTTTATATAATCTGCAAGCTTCTGCAGATCTGCTTTTGTAGCTAAATTTAATCCAGAATTATCATAAACTTCATTTGTAGAATCATCACTATCTTCGTCATCAATAATTTCCCCTATGCTTTTATCACTTAATATACTTGAGGAATCCCTGTTATTTTCATTCTGTCCATCATTTCCTTCTGATTCTTCTGCATCCTCATCATCTAGATTCACAAATGGCTTTCTAGATTTTGAAGGAATATCTAGTGTAATTGGTATCGAACTATTTTCAAGCTTTTCAGCCTTAGATATTAAACCATCAATGTTTTCACTTAAGTCCGCCACCTTTGATTTTAAACTATTAAATTTATCATCAAATCTATCTGATAGCTCTTCTGAAGCATCATCAATACTATCATTCAGCCTATTACACTTTTTATTAAGCAAAGCTTCAAGACGAGAGTAATTATCATCTGACTTGTTACTACCTTCATTATGAATGGTGACATTATTATTGACTATATTATAATATGGTTTTGCTTAATAAACTTAGGCATCATCAGCATTCTCACTACTTTCCAATTCTTGAGAATACTTCTTTCCATCTACCTCCACATTACTTGTCACCTTTGATTTTCCACTTGCATTATATATAGATCCCATATTTATAACTGTTGAATTACCTGATACTGTACCTGTATAATTAGGTGAATTTGTTACTATAGGACTATCTTTTTACTCAATATTATTCAAGTATTATTTACGTCTTCATATGGATTTTAATATATTTGAAATGTTATTTTACATATAATTCAAACATACAAAAACAAAGCAGATTATATATATATTAACATATAATTCCAAAATAATCCATCAAAAAACAATTATCTTGAAAATTCAATCTGATGACGATGAAACTTCAATTGACGATAATTACTTTTTTCTCTTTTTCGTTACAGGCAATTCATCATACATAGCATTAAATAAGAGCTGTAAAAATACCTTATTATCCACATTATCAACCAATATCATTTTCTTTGCACCATCATAAGGCAATTCATAAGACGCATTTGGCATAAGCTTTACTAATGGCAATTCCAATTTTTTAATATTCAATTTCTGTTTTAAAAGCAACAACTGCACTTCCTGAAATCTGCACTGAAACAGCTTTACCATTGTCCTTTTCAACATGAACATGCATTGTTCCATCTCTCTTAATAGCTTCACCTTGAATAATATCAAAATCAAACGCTTCTTCATTATTATTCTGTAAAATATTATAATGTACTAAATATGCACCAAGTGGTCCATTAGCATTACCTGTAACAGGATCTTCTACAGTTCCTGTTGCTGGAGAAAACATTCTGCCATGAACTAGGACTTTATCTTGTGGATTTAATGTAAAAATATAAAATCCATTACATTCTACTTTTTCACTTATTTTGATAAGCTTTTGTAAATCTGGTTTTAAGCTATGGAGAACATCATTGGAGTATATTGGAACCATAACCTTTCCATAACCTGTTGACGCTATGGCTATTGGATATTCTTTGCATAATTGATTAATATCTATACACAAAGCTTCTGCAATTTCAATTCTAACTTCTTCACTTAAAGGCTCTGATACTTCAGGTTTACCTTGTGTCATAGTAATTGAATAATCATTACCATTTTTAACAACATCGACAGGAAGTATACCTGCTTTTGTCTTTTGAATAACTCTTTCTGATTGTAACTCTGAATTTTTCTCTATAGCACGAACATAATGTGCTGCTACTGTCCCATGACCACAAATAGGAACTTCTATTGTAGGTGTAAAAAACCTTACTTCCACATCATAATCTGGTGAATTTGATTCAAATATAAAAGCCGTTTCTGAATTATTTAATTCTCTTGCAATTCTCTGCATTTGCTCTTCTGTAAGCCCATCTGCATTAGGTACTACTCCTGCTGGATTACCATGAAATCTTTCTTTTGTAAATGAATCTACTTGATATAATCTATATTTCTTCATATGGATTCCTCTCTATAATTAAAAGTATTTAATATTGCGCTTATTATACCATACATAGTAATTACTTTTAAAACATTCAATTAGTATCAAGTATAAGAGTCATATTAAACCCAGTAAAAGATTAATCCATCTCTCATCTGAATCAAGAGTTACCTTCATTAATTCTTTTTGTTCCTCTGTATAATCAGAATATTTTGCTATATGATAAACTTCATTTCTAATGTCTTCTGGAATTTGTGTCAATTCATTTATAAATACTTTAATATCCTCTTCATTATTAATACTAAAACTAATATTTTCTACATATTCATGTAAGCTATTTTTCAAAAGAACATCTACCAATTTATTCTGTATAGATTTCATTGATTCTTTAAAATATAGTGATGGATTTTCAAATACAATATTTTCTACAGATCTAGGATATGTATTTGCATATAACATTAATTCACATGTAAATTCTTATAAGATATTATATTGTGTGCTCCCCCAAAGATAACCATAATTAAAAATGCCACATAGTTTTC
>DPOH01000129.1 GCA_003539755.1 Clostridium sp. | reverse complement strand
AATTATTAGTTGAATCTGCAAGAAGATAAGACCATATTTCATCATGATTGTGTAAACATCCATATTGTGATTGAGCTAATTCAATAGTATTTTATAAATTACTTTCAGCATTATTAGAATTATTGGAATATATTGAGTATCTGTCATCATCTGTATTACAAACTATAAAATTATTTGAATCATATACAGAAAGATTATCCATTAATCCATCTACTCTATGTGTTTTTACCCATTCATCACTATCATATCTATACATAAATCCGTTCTGTAAAATCCATAATTCACCTGAAGAATCGATATCATAAGCATCAAAACTTTTTACAGGTGTTTTTTTACTTTTTATATAATTATAATCCGTAGAAGTTTTTAATGTTATTTGATGTATTGTAATTTCATTATTATTAATAGAATATGAAATTATTTTTCCCTCAGAAATAGAGTAGTTTAAATTAGGAGAAAGAGAAATATTCTTCCCATCAGCATCAGAAAGTATGTATGTTTCAACAGTATTTGGGTATTTTGCACCACCTATATTACTATTAGACTGTTCTTTGGAGATTTTTTGTATTACATCAAACCATACAATTTGCCCATTATCATAAATTCTAACAGCACTATTTTCTATATCTTCGATAAATAAACTATTAATTTTGCATATTTTTTCATCACTTGTAATAGTTAATGTTGCTATGCTATAAATATTTGAAGCATCATGTCCTATAGTTTTATGATTTGAAACAGCAATACTTATATTTTCAGAACTTTCATTAGTATTAGTAATAGAAACAGTTTTGTTTGTAGTTACAACTGCTATTGTACCTAAACGATAATCAGCATCTATATAATTTCCTTGAATATCTGGATAAACTACAAGAGGGGTATTAGAGTCATCTCCATTAGTAGGGTTGGCAGAAGAAAATGTTGTTTCGTACCAAGGATCATTAAACTTATAATTAGAAAGTTCATTTAGTGATTTTGCTTCATAATAATCAAAATATCTATCATCAGCAGATTTTCTAGTTTTTTTTCTTAAGTTAATTGTTGCATCTATTAAATTATTTTCTTGTAGATTATCTTCAATAACCTCGCCAGTTTGAAGATCAATATAATAATCACCATTTTCAGCGGATAAATAATTTTTCCCATAGAGTGAAATATCAAAACTTGAAAAATCAGTAAGTAAAGTAAGATTATCATCTGATGAATAATAATTATTTTCTATATTATTAATAATATTTCCGTTAATATAGAATTTATTTTCACCAAAAGCAACTGCATTGTTTATGTGGCCATCTTTATAATCTAACTTTATGTAGTCTGATTCTTTTGTGGATTGAGTAGGTAGCTTAATTGGAGTACTATCAGCGTTAGCGGATATTATGCATGTATTGCTGGCAAAAAGAGTTCCAGCGGCAATTAAAGATAATGTTTTATTGAATTTGTTTATCATGTATTTCTCCTTTGTAAAAGCATTATTATTTTTATGATAATGAGAATTATTATCACTAGTTTTGGATTATACCATATGAAAATAAAAAATCAAGAGAAATAATGGTGATTTTTATTTATAATTTCACAAATGATAATTATTTTGGTTTATTATTCCATAGTGTGCAATTAATAGTGAGAAGGATTGATAATTTATAGAGTAAAAAAATATTGAAATTATTAGATTCTTAAGCAGAAACTAAAAAAAATGAAAAATTAGTGGACAAAATTTAAAATAAAGGTTGTTCGAACGTAAATCATTTGCTAGAATAGTAGTAGGGTAAAAACGCCCCGCTGGGATATATTATGTCCAGGACAATTTAGAAACTTAGAAATAAGGTTTAATAGTTGTGAATATCTATTAATTAGGGAGGAGCAAAAATATATGATGTATTCAAAAGAAGTTGAAGAAATGTGTGTACTTGCTAAAGGTCCTAATCATGGACCAGCACCAATTCCTGAAGAAGGAAAATGGGTACAATCAAAACAAATCACTGATATATCAGGTTTAACTCATGGTATAGGTTGGTGTGCACCACAACAAGGAGCTTGTAAATTAACACTTAATGTTAAGGATGGTATCATCCAAGAAGCATTAGTTGAAACAATTGGATGTTCAGGAATGACTCATTCAGCTGCAATGGCTTCTGAAATATTACCAGGAAAAACTATATTAGAAGCATTAAACACAGACTTAGTTTGTGATGCTATAAACACAGCAATGAGAGAATTATTCTTACAAATCGTTTACGGAAGAACTCAAACTGCGTTCTCTGAAGGTGGATTACCAATCGGAGCAGGTCTTGAAGACTTAGGTAAAGGATTAAGATCACAAGTTGGTACTATGTATGGAACTTTAGCTAAAGGACCAAGATACCTTGAAATGGCTGAAGGATATGTTACAGAAGTAGCTGTTGACGAAGATAAAGAAATCATCGGATACAAATTTGTTAACTTAGGAAAAATGATGGAAAGCATCGCTAAGGGTGTTGACGCTAACGAAGCTTTAGAAGCTGCTAGAGGACAATACGGAAGAGTTGATGATGCTGCTCAATTATTAGACCCAAGACATAACTAATTATTTGTGAAGGAGGAAATTTAAAATGGCATTATTTGAAAGTTATGAAAGAAGAATAGACCAAATCACTCCAGTATTAGAAAAATACGGAATGAAAACTTTAGAAGATGCAAAGGCAGTTTGTGCTGAAAAAGGAGTAGATCCTTATACAATAGCTAAAGAAACTCAACCAATCGCATTCGAAAACGCTGGATGGGCTTACACTTTAGGTGCTGCTATAGCTATAAAGAAAGGTTGCACAAAGGCTGCTGAAGCTGCTGAAGCAATCGGAGAAGGATTACAAGCATTCTGTATCCCTGGATCAGTTGCTGATGATAGAAAAGTTGGTTTAGGACACGGAAACTTAGGAGCTATGCTTTTAAGAGAAGAAACTAAATGTTTCGCATTCTTAGCAGGACACGAATCATTCGCTGCTGCTGAAGGTGCTATCAAAATAGCTGAAAAAGCTAACAGAGTAAGAAAAGAACCATTAAGAGTTATCTTAAACGGTCTTGGAAAAGATGCTGCATACATCATTTCAAGAATCAACGGATTCACTTACGTTGAAACTAAATTTGACTACTACACTGGTAAAGTAACAGTAGTTAGAGAAAAAGCATTCTCAAACGGACCAAGAGCAAAAGTAAGATGTTACGGTGCTGACGACGTTAGAGAAGGTGTTGCAATCATGAATATGGAAGGTGTTGACGTATCAATCACTGGTAACTCAACTAACCCAACAAGATTCCAACATCCAGTTGCTGGAACATACAAGAAAGAATGTGTTGAACAAGGTAAGAAATACTTCTCAGTAGCATCAGGTGGTGGTACAGGAAGAACTCTTCACCCAGATAACATGGCTGCAGGTCCAGCTTCATACGGAATGACAGATACTATGGGAAGAATGCACTCAGATGCACAATTCGCTGGTTCATCATCAGTTCCTGCTCACGTTGAAATGATGGGTCTTATCGGAATGGGTAACAACCCAATGGTAGGATGTACAGTTGCTTGCGCAGTTGCTGTAGAAGAAGCTATGAACAAATAGTCTTTTGATTGTATACTTAAAATAAATATCCCCATCTAATAAAAAACATCCCCAACATCATAAAAAAGTTCGGGAAAAATAGATAGGGAATACGCCCCGCAGGGAGTTCTTAAGAACAAAATGCGGGGCTTTTTTGCGTCTAAATCAAGATAAAAATTAAATGAAATTTCAATTTAAAAATCATGAAAATGTTGCAAGGATTTATTCTTGTAGCTATTCATGTTTTTATTAATTTGACTCAGAAAATATAGATTTTAGGCAAGAGATATAATAGAGAAAACCGACGCGAAGCCTTGAAATTTAAGAAGTAAGGTAGAGTTGAAATAGATGTGAGTAGGAGCAAGAAAAAATAAGAGATATGAAAGAATAGGCTCATAAATTCTCAACTTCTATCTCAATAAACCCTTGTTGCTTAAACTCATTACACTTTAAGATTTCGTAAATTCTAGGTGAATACTTGTTTCTCATGCTTAATATATTAGCTAATTTATATTGTGTGAACATACTATTTAACTTAAGCATATAAGGTTTCAATTCCGGAATAAATTTTAAAGTTAGTCATATCAATGCTTGAGCGTATGTCTAAAATATTTAAAACAGTTTTTTATGTTTTAAAAATATGATAAAATGTGTAGGTACAGTTTTGGAGATTATGAGAATGAAAGATGAATATACTAAAGCGCAATTTATTATTGCAATTTATGTATTTTTTAAGAAAGGAAAATAGCCGATATATAAATATATCTCAAGAGGAGAAAAGTGTATGGTTGAACGTAGGAAAAATGAGGACACTGAAAAACAAATAAAACAGTTAAATAGAACATATATACTACTTGTTATTGTAGTTTTGATAGGGGTTAATATTGCGGTATATGCAGGATTTTTTGTACTTACAGTAAAAAATGCAGAAGTTATTTATAATTCGGTGCTGGATCAAAAAAAAGAAAATATGCAAAACAACGTAGATAATATAATTTTGTACATTGACTATTTGAGAAAAGAATTAAACAAACAAGGTTTTTCTGAAGATGATACAAAGGAAAAAGTTGAAAGCATTATCAGAAACTATATATATAGCGAAAAGGTTAGTGATGGAGGTTATACGTGGGTTAACCAGGTATTAAACTACAATGGTGGAAAAGATTATGCTAAAAGGTTGATTCATAGTAATTTGCAAGATACAGAAGGAGAACTTTTATCAACTGAAACACAGGATATTAAAGGAAATTATCCGTATTTGGAAGAGCTACAGATAATGAAAAAAGATGGAAGCGGTTTTTATAAATACTATTTCAAAGAGCTAGGAAACGATAATATTAGCGAAAAAATAACATACGGGAAATTATATAAAGATTATGATTGGATTGTGTGTATAGGAGCAAATATTAACAGCATTAAGCAGTATGAAAATAATGAAAGAGATGTTATCAGACCATACATGATACGCATACAAATAATATTATCGATAGTATGCGCACTTATAACTCTCTTATCAGCAGTACTGTTTGATTATAGACATAAGAGGTTGCTGAATAGAAGAAATACAGAACTTAGTAATAAATTAAATGTAGATAACCTTACAGGAGCTGCATCAAGAAAATATGGTGAAACATTATTGGAAACAGCATTTCAAATAAAGCGAAAAAACACGCTTATAGGATTTTTTGATATAGATGATTTTAAAAACTTTAATAATAATTATGGACATGAAATTGGAGATAAAGTTTTAATTGAGACGGTGAAAACGATAAAACACTGCATAAAAACAACTGACACAATTGTTCGATGGGGAGGAGATGAATTTGTATTAATTTTACATGATGTAACTAAAGAAAATGTTGCGGCTATGGCTAATAAGATTAATAGTGCCGTTGCTGGAATGACAGAAAAACAGATAGGATGCGATTCAAAAGTAACCATTTACATTGGGGTTACATACTTTAGCAATGAAGATCAGAACTTTGGAGAAACAATAAATAGAGCAGATGATGCTTTATATGAAGTAAAAAAAGTACATAAAAATGATTGGAAATTAATATAAATTAGGATTCATTATTATTTTTGATTATTAATAAAAAGGATCTTAGTGAAGTCTTTGCCGGATTTTCGACTACAATCCTAAAAATATTGATACCGATAAAATCATAACATAAAATTGGTATATATAATGGTGTCTAAACTTAGTGTCAAAAGCTTAGAGTAAGAAATGGAGTTTTAGTTATGATTTATGGATATTGCAGAATAAGTTCAAAAGGACAATTAGATAATAATTCATGTACTTAATGTTGGGCTATTAGAGGATACCACTATGGGGCAATTCTTCATAACAACATTGCTTGCAGTTGCTGAAATGGAACGTAATATGATAGTTGAAAGAACACAAGCTGGTAAAGCAATAGCAAGACAAAAGGAAGGATTTAAGGAAGGTAGACCGCAAAAGTATACAAATAAACAATTAGATAATGCAATTTCAATGCTAAGTGTAAATGGTGGAGATAAGAGCTATAATGAAGTAGCAGAGCTACAGGGAATAAGTAAGAGTACCTTAATTAGGGAAAATAATAAAAGAAAAATTAAAGAGGTGTAAAAGCCTCTTTATTAGTTATAAATAGGTGTAGAGCAATAAGTCGTTATTGTATATATGACAGGGGGTATCTTAACATTAATATGAAATTTTCAAGTTTTAGAATGATAGTCAACTGTTGAAGTTACACCTTTCAGAATTTTTGATAAAGTACTTGTTAGTAAGATAAGGAGGTATTATGAAAATATGGGGAATGAAATTAATTTATATATAGATGATATTAGAAGATGTCCTGATGGCTTTGTTGTTGCTAGAAATTATGATAAAGCTATTGAGTTATTGAATAATAACATAATTAATATATTATCATTAGACCATGACTTGGGAATTGATGAGCATGGAGTTGAGAAGAATGGTTATGATATTGTAAAGTACATATACGAGTAACAGATTCATTTAATCAAGAGAGAATGTTAATAAATCAACTATCACAATTTTGTGATAGTAAAAATAATGCATTTTCGTGGGAAGGATTAAAAAATAATAAAGATTTTAACGAAGAACAGCCATAATATCCTCATTTAAAAGCTACAGCTAAAGAACCAAATATAAATAATTATAAATTAGAACGTTCATGTATAGATTATATTTTTCCTAGTGTAAAAAGAAAAAAGAAAGAGAATTGTATGATAAATATATAGAAGACAAGAACAGCATAGATGAAGAAAATAAAGAAATAATTAACCAAAATACAATCCTTTTAAAAAATTACGAAGATGAAATGAAATTATGGAGAGCAAGAAAAGAAAATTATGATACTAAGAAACAAAAAATTAATGATAGAGTTGAACAAATAAAAGAAGCATACAATAATGGAGAGAAGTATGGGATAGAATTTTATTTTAATGAGATTATAAAAAATAAAAAGTATTCTAATTCTAAATTTTATAAAAAGGAATTTGAATTAGAATATAATGATTCAAATAATATTTTATTAATAAATTATAGATTACCTAAAAAAGTGATATACCTAACCTTAAAGAAATAAAGTATATAATTTCCAAAAAAGAGTTTAAGAAGACTTATCTAAAGGAAACTGAGATTAATAAAATATATGATATATCTATATATCAATTGGCATTATCAATAAACTATGAGGTCTATACAAATGATATAAGTAATAAAATTAAAGGAATTATTTTTAATGGATGGTTAATTGATATAAATAGAAGTGATGGGAAAAATTTGTTGTATCTTTTGCAGAAAAATGGGTATAAAGCAAGAATAGATTTAGATGAAGCAAAGGAAACAAATAATAGTAGCCAAAGATAGAACGATAATAATAAAACTTAGTTACACTTATTTTAAATTTATTAAAAATATTAAATAATTAAGCCTATAAATATTTTATAACTTAAACCTATGAACATACATCTAACAATGCATAAAAAAGTTTATAGACATGAAACGTTTTTGAAACTGAAATTAAAAACATAATCCATGAAATTGGAGTACCTGCTCACATTAAAGGATATATGTATTTAAGAGAAGTTAGTACAATGGTAGGTAACAACCCAATGATAGGATGCACAGTTGCTTGCGCAGTTACTGTAGAAGAAGCTATGAACAAATAGTCTTTAGACTAGAGTTTAAGCTAGGCAACTAGCTTTTATGAATACTCACACTATATTAATTTTATTATTAATTGGTGTGAGTATTTTTTTCATATACATTTTAGTACCCGCATCATTAGATAGGAGATACTATTTTTTTGATAAGTTATGGAATTAGAAAACTAGAATTAATATCAAAGATAAATATGCACGATAATTTATATGATTATTTGTGATATAATAAATAAAAGTAAAATATTGGAGTAAGAATGAGGTTAATATATAAGTGTTGGAGGGAGCTAGTGTGTTTTGTATAATTTTCGCTATATTATCAATTATTTATTGTGGATTAATGATTTTTTCAGCTATAAAAGAATGTAAAGATAGTCTATGCAAAAAACTCTTTATATTAGGGAGTATTATAGTGTTAATTTCAAATTTGGGCATTATTCTTTCAGCCATGAGGTTTATAGTTATTTTATTTATGGGAATTATATTAATAAATTCGTCAGCAGTACTTAATGGATATAAATTGTATGGAAAACCTCATTGGAAGCATCATATTAGTAGAGAAATATATTCTTTAATTCG
>DPOH01000085.1 GCA_003539755.1 Clostridium sp. | reverse complement strand
CTATTCAATATAATTATTTAATTATTCTCAATATAGGTTTATTTATATCTTCTCCTAAATAATTTTGTTCTAAGCAGCATAAATTTTCTATGTCCTTTTTGCACAAAGATAAATCATATATCATTTTTTCTTTATCAAGTATATTATTATCAATTAATAAATTTACAGCTTGTTTTAACAATTCAGGTTCTTCAACTTTAAAAGAGTCATCTAATGGTTCTTTTACTCTCCACTTTTTAGCACTAATTCTTTTAAATAAATAACTATACTGATCATCAGTTATTATCTTTAAATTATGTGCTCTAACTATCATTGCAGCTATTGAAACCTTCCATTTCTGCTTTAAATATATAAAAGAATCCAAATTTATTGTAAATATATCTTCTGAAAAAGTTTCTGCTGGTAATAAAAATGCACTAGCAAATCTATTTGCTTCATCTTCTATCATAGTATAATTTTTTCTAAATTCATCATATGTTAAATGCGAATGTAAAACAATATGACCTAATTCATGGGCACAATCCATTCTAGATCTTACTGCCGATTCTTTGTCATTTCCTAATATTATAAATGGAATTCCTTTTTTTGATATGCTCGAAAAAGCATCAACTTTATGTGTTGACAACTCTATTCTAGATATTATAAAACCCTTACGTTGTAGTAAATCAACCAGATTGTTTATTGGTTGATTTCCTAATCCCCAATGTTCTCTTAGGTTCAATGCTATTTCTTCTATATATTCATCTGAAATTCCAATTTTATAATTTTTATTTATATCCTCACCAATATCCACAGGAGGAAAATTTATATATTTACCGAAATATGAGTAAATCTCTTCAAGAAAATCAACATTTTGACTTAGTGATTCTTTAACTTTTGCTGTTGTTTGCCTTAAGCTTCTAAAAAATACTGGACTATTTCCTATTCCACTACTTTCTTTTGGTTTTTTAAAAAAACTTATTGGAAAATCTAATACATTTGATATTTTTATGAGATTTTCATATTGAATATTCATTCCTGAATTCTCATACTTTGATAATGACTGTCTCGTAATACCTATCTTTTTTGCCAAATCCTCCAATGAATATCCACGCGCGACTCTTGCTTCCCTAAGCCTAAAACCTAATATGTCATTATATTGATAATCCATATTTTTTACCTCTTTATAAAACCTTCTTATTTTCTATTTCCTTTGTTATCTTATATTTTAAATTTTCTACATCTAATATCGCTGAATTGTTTTGAGTATTAAGATTATCTTTATTTTCAATTTTTAAAATCTTTGGAATTGATATTCTCTTAATAATACTTTTATAATCAGCATCTGGCATAATTATGTCTAGATTTTTCAATTCATTTTCTGAATACTCATACCTTATTATTCCATAATAAGGTATATCTCTCACTTTAAAATCATCCATTCCTCCAAACATCATCTGTCTGGATATAAATGAATTACCTTTTGAATACTCTAATTTATAATTTGACTTACTTGGCAATTCTTCACTATTAATTGATTTTGCTAGAGTAAGAATAATATTATCCTTTTGTAGTTCAGGTCTTCTTTGATTAAAACTCATTTTTTTACAGTCTATTCTAAATGGAAAATTTCCTGATATTAATTCAGGATCAAAAGCTCTTTTTATAATATAGCCAAGCAATCGTCCCCTAAATTCCTTAAAATATTCTCCTGATAATATATCTCTTTCATCTTTAATTAGTTGCCTATATGCATTTATTGCACCATCAACAATAATATAAATTGGTTGTATTGTTTTTTTATCTAATTTATTTTCTATTTCCTCATCAAATAACTTGAAATTCCTTTCATAATTATCCATAACCTACTTCACCTCAATTCATCTCATTATGTTAATATTGTAGGATTTTAATGTTTATTTGTCAACCAACATTCATAATACAAATATATTTTAATTTAATATTAACTTAACATTTCTTAATCTTTGAATACTAATAGATAATCTGAGTTAACTTGTACTCCTTCGGTCCAAGTTTTGTGTTCTTATGGCACTACAGCAGTAAGGTAAAATAATTTCCTAGGCAGTTCCATGTAATTAAATCATTTACTATATATTTTCCTGTACTTAATTAAACTAAATCCTGAAATTATTTCTTTTTCTTATCTCTCTTCGCTACGCTCCGTTCACACAAAGGAAACCTTTGAGCTTACGCTCAAAGCTAATCTTATATGTATAAAGCTACGCTTTATGTCCTTCTCATATTTCTAATAGATCCTTTACTGCAAAAACAGATTATTAAATTTTATGTTGCTTTTACTGTTCTAAACTTTATCTATGTATACTAGTTAATATTACAGCCATAGCTACACTACTATATATTTATAGTACATGTAATATTTCTTATTTTTATTTTGGCACCTAATCCAGCACCCAAAAAAGGACAGGTTATTAGCTTGAATTTCTAAGTCCCAATTTGTCTCCTTCCAAGTATTCAGGAGCCAAATAGTGACAAACAAATTCTACGCATTAAACTAGTCCTTTGTTTGGGTACCCGCTGGGGTGCTTCTATCATTAATTTAATAAATCAAAATACTAAAAGGTAAATGAAGAGGTATATTGTATCATTAATAAAAGTTAATGTTTTCTGCTACATGTTTGTGGTGAACTCATAATTTTGTGAATCATAGGTGTCGATGCTTTGTCTTACTACGTAATTGCGCTTACAATCTCGTTCCTCGATTTCCAGCAGCATTACTACGTAAAACAAGCATCTAAATCATAGTTTCTTCCTAAACTCATACCGGCTTTCAGCGGACGGTATGATGCGGTGGCTTGGACAGGCTAATAAAATCAGCCAGTCCATCTTGTACTAGCAACAGCTGGTCCATTAGAATAAGATAGCTCCACTCCTTCCTCCGTTTCATCTGCCTGCTCTGGAGAAAGCCTTCGAAGAGGCAGAAGAATCTCCGTCATCCGTTCCGTCTATCATATTCTAAACCGTGGACTAGCTCCTGCAGGTACAAGACCGCCCCAGCACTTTTCTTCTCTTGTAATTTAATTAAATCACAAAACAAAAAATCAAATCATAAGGTGTGTTGTATCGTGAAAGAGCCTGCGGCAGCAAGGAATTAAATTTATAATGAATCTCAAAACCAAATTAAATCACCTTTGCCTTAACTTCCTAAGGCATTATAATTCCGTTCCGTAAAAAGTCAAAGGAAAGTGAATTAGACAAGCAAAAGCTTGCCTACCTTTGACTTTTTACTCCACTACATTAAGGAGGTAATAGGAAGTTTAAGGGTAATTGTAGCCTTGGCTTGTCCTTATATTTTTGTTTTACTTCTTAGTGCAACATATACTTACAATTTTGTAAAAGAAAAAGGAGCTTATGCTCCTTTTATCAGAATGGTAGTTCATCTTCGCTTATTTCTCCCATAGGAATTAAATCATCATCAGAAAGCTGACTTTCTTCTTTCATAACAGATTCATCCTCTTCTCTTTCCCAATCAATAATTATGTAGCTTTCTGGATAGTCTTTCTTATATAAATCAGATACTCTTTTCCAAATTTCAATATCTTCTTCTTCCATTTTATAATTTCCACTACGTCCTATATCTTTATAAAATCCTACTCTTATTCCGTATCTGCTTTTAGGCCCTCCTTCAAAGTGTAAAAAATATGTACTATCTTTTCTTTTATAGAGCTGTTCATGCATCCATCTTTCTTTATCATTATCATGCCCTAAATCTCTTACCTCATAAATAAGTTTTGAATTTTTTACATCGAATTTCATTTTCCTCAATACTCCTTTATTTTTTATTCTCCCCTCTTTAATAAATTTCCCCTATTAATAGTATTTCCACTCTAAAAAGTTTTATACATTAAAAATATAAATTATCTAATTATTTTTATACGCAATATTTTAATATTACGCATAAAAAATACCACAATATTCGTTTATTATTTGAATATTGTGGTATTAAAAATGATTATTTATTTTTTATTCATCTATAGATTAAGCTCCATACTAATATACATTTTACTCTTGTTCTACAGAAATTTTAATTACTACTGTAGTGTCATCAATATTATTCCATATAGAGTGTGGAATCATTCCATCTACAAAGCATGATTCATCTTTTTTTACTATTATAGATTTATCACCCATTACAACTCGTGCCTCTCCTTGAGTAACAATAAATATATGATTATCACTATGTATATGGTTACCTTCAGGTCCTCCACCATTTTTTTCTATATAAGCAATAGCCCCCCATTTAATTTTACCATTTTCATCAAAGAGTTTTTTTGCCATAAATTTTTCATGATTAGGTGGTGTAATAAAATCCTTCATAAATATTCCTCCATTATACTTTAATCATAAATAAAAAATAACTTATTTTTATTTACTGGTAAATTATAACACATTGTAAGTATCACATTATTCATTTTTCAAAGATTATTTAAGTTAGTTCGTCAAATATACATATTGTGAAGTATTCTTCTCTCAAAAATATAATTATCCTTAAACTTCCTATCACTTCCATAGCGTAACGGAGGCAAATGTCAAAGGTGTGCAAGCTTTTGCTTGTACAATTCATTTTCCTTTGACATTTGCCGGAGTGCAGCTATACTTTTAAAGGAAGTTTAGGGATCCTATCCTCTATAGTTTCTTTTAATAATTTATTAACCAGTATTTTATATATCTCAACTAACCCTTTTTATTTTAATCTGGGAGGTGGAGGAACTATGATATAACATAGCTTGTTTTATAAAAATATGGGTAAGGAGCAACGCAGTGCGACTCCATATATTTTTATAATACAAGCTTTTTTTCAACGTTTAATTTCATAAATAATTCAATTACATAACATGATATCCAGGGTGGGAGGTGGGATATAATATTATTTATTTTTTATAAACAATGAACCACTCTCTTTTCCTATTAATTCATCTTAATATCTTAATAAATCTAATCTTTAAGAAAAATAAATAATCACCTTGCTGCCGCAGGCCATAAAAACATAAAAATGGGCCATACATGAGTCCATTTTAGTTCTGTTCTGGTACTATTTAACTAAGTATTTCATTTAATTCTATCTTAATTATATTAAGTATTTAAGCCGCAGGCTTTAATACCTACTACACTATGAATATTCACAGGAAAGTATCAATGTCATAAAAACAGCTCTGCTGTTCTTTTTGACATATTGATTCTTTCCAAACCATGAATTTAAATCTACAGCTTGAATATTCACAAACTTGTAGCAGAAAACATTAACGCGCCCCATCGGGTACCCAAATAAAGGACTAGTTTAATCCTACTATTTCCTTTGTCCATATTTGGCTTTCGAATACTTGGAGAAAGACAACATGTGGACTTAGGAAATAGAGGTAATAACCTGTACTTTTT
>DPOH01000091.1 GCA_003539755.1 Clostridium sp. | reverse complement strand
ATTTTTAACAGTTAAAAGCCTCTCTTTTTTCCTCTGTAAATACTTATATTATTATAAAATTTACTTTTATATGTTCATTAGTATAACTTTTTTTCCAATCTCTTTCAAATAATTATATAAGATAGATATAAATTAAGCTAGATGAAGCAGTAAATGTTCCATCTAGCTTTTGTAAGCTTATATATTTTTATAAAATTAAAGTTCCATAACCTTCTTTTCTTCTAATGAAATTAAAGCTTCAGGTGTATGAGTTGATAAATATACAGTCTTATTATTTTTTACAAATTCTCTAACATTATTTAAAGTTTCTTTTGCTGCTTCTTTATCTTCAAATACTACTGATAATTGATTTTGTCTAAGAGCTTCATCTGTATAAGTTACATCGCCATGGAACATATAATATAAACCATCATCTTCTACTACTGCTATAGAATTACCCTTTGTATGTCCATAAGCAGGTAACATGTATATGTTGTCAGCAATTTTTTGGCTTTGTTTAAAGTTTTTATATTCTCCATCTTCAAATTTAACTCTTACTATATTATCACCATCTAATTTCATTGCATCAGCTTCTATTTCTGATATATATATTTTAGCATCGTTAAATAATCTAAGTTCTCCTGTGTGATCTGGATGCTTATGTGTAACTATAATCTTATCTACATCTTTTGGTTCATATCCTGCTTTTTTTAGAGCATCTACAAAGTTATTAACTTTCTTTCCTTGATATATCATTTGTCCAGCTCTTGGTTCAGCATCTGGTGTTTCAACTGGAACTCCTGTATCTACTAATATAACTTCTTTACCAGTATCTATTAAATAATTTTGTAAACTTGATTTGTAAGTTTTATTTGGATCAATACTTTCTTTTTCAGCTGTTCCTCCAAATGCAAATCCTTCTGTCATATAACCATCATTGTAAAATTCTAATGCTTTTATTTTCATCTTTAGTCCCTCCATTTTTATCGTGTACGATTAATCTTATACGATTATTATATTTAGTATTTTACATTGTGTCACGTGTAATTTTTAACAGATAAAACTACTACAAAAAAACTCCTATTATAATAAAAGTAACAATTTATTAAATTATTTTTAAACTTATATTTTTTTCCACAAAAGAGTTCCATTTTAACAAATTAAAAAAATAACTAAAAGATACTTATTATAAATAAGAATATTCTGCAAAACTTCTATTGAAACTTTTAAAGCTATAGTTATTTATAAAAAATAGTCCAAAATACCCATCTCCTTTATAAGGAAAGTATGTTTTTAATTTACTTGCAGGCCCCTTGCTTTCTATATATAATTGAAAAATAATAAAAAAGGATGTGATATTATGAACAATGTAGCTAATATAAATGATGTAGCTAAAAGTAATTACTTGGAAATCATGAAAGCATTCTTAATGCAATTAGTGTTATTTTTAGTTGGAACATTTGTAGGAATATTCTTTATACCAAACAGTGTTAAATCAATATTAAACATTTGTTTCTTTGTATTAATTATATTTAGCATGTTTTCTAGAAAAACAAACTTATTTAGAACTAAGGCAAGCACAAACATATATGCAGCTTTCTTCGGTATTTTATCAGGATCAGCATATGTATATTATTTTGTTACATTAGGAGCAGGCGCATTCTTATTTACAGTATTATGTGTTGTATTTATCTTTGCAGCATCATATTTAACTGCTAAAAATTCAAGCGCTGACAGCATATTTAATTTATCAAAAATAATTATGCCTGGATTAATAGTCCTTATTATATCAGAAGTTTTAATGTACTTCTTCTTTAGATATTCAGCATATGTAATAGGTGTATCAATCATAGGTGTTATAGTTTATACAGCATATACAATTGTAACTATGAGAAGCTTAATGGAAAGAGTTAGTTATGCACCTTTATCAGATGAAGAAGTAGCTGCTTATTCATTTAGTTTATTCATTAATGTATTATACTTAATCTTAGATATACTTAGATTATTATCTATAATATCAGACAATGACTAATCATAGAATTTAATGGTATGAAACCTTATTAAATTATTTTATTAATGTTTATATTAATATTAATAATTCAATAAGGTTTTTTAATTTGCATAGAATTTAATTTATAACTATATCTCCTCTTATAAAATTTACACAGATAATTATCTTATTAACCTAAAATTCTTATTTCTATAAATCTTTCGCAAGATGTTGCGAAGAAAATAATTCTCACTTAGATTCTCCTTCCTTCACTTTTGTAAAAATTCAATACTATCAGTCTCATAAATACTTCTGAATCGAAACTTAGCTTTATATTTTAGATACAAGATATTACACTTATAATGTAAAAACTTGTTAAATTACAAATAGAAAGCAAAGGTGTTGAAAATGAATTTAGAACAGATGAGTGATTTCTTTACTGCTCGTGTAGATGGATATGATGAGCAGATGATTAATAATGTACAAGGCTGTAAGGCTGGATATATTAAAATGGCAGAATTATTGCCACAAGCTGCTGATAAAATACTAGATTTAGGCTGTGGCACTGGATTAGAACTTGATGAAATATTTAAAGTTAAACCAGATATAGATGTTACAGGGATAGATTTAACTCAAGCAATGTTAGATAAACTCAAAGAAAAGCATCCTGATAAAAACCTTACTTTAATAAATTTAAGCTATTTTGATTATGATTTTGGCGCTGAGAAATATGATACAGCAATATCTTTTCAGACTATGCATCATTTCTCACATGAAGAAAAGCAAAAATTATATTTAAAGATTTTTAAAAGCCTAAAGGATAATGGGCAGTATATTGAAAGTGATTATATGGTAGAAACCCAAGAAGAAGAGGATTTTTACTTTAATGAAAATAAAAGAATCCGTAAAGAACAA
This sequence comes from Clostridium sp., assembly GCA_003539755.1. GTDB lineage: Bacteria > Bacillota > Clostridia > Clostridiales > Clostridiaceae > Clostridium. Next base: position 1,062 of record DPOH01000091.1, on the reverse strand, counting down.
GGTATTCCAGACGATGAATTTTATCATTACGATACACCTTGCACAATTCACAATCAAATAAAACTATTAACTAAGGCTGGTTTTAAATCTGTCACAATGAAGTTTCGAGAAGGCAATACAACTATAATTGTTGCAGAAAAGTAGGATTGTTTTTATTAAGACTATGTTTTAATATAATGTTTAAACATAACAAAAAATATAGGTGGTATACACTTTCCCACCTATATTACTTAATATTAAAATTGTTTGTTTTTATAAGGAAACACGCTCTTCACATGCGTTCAGAGGTGTAAGTGATTCACACCAAATCATAGATTTGGGTTCTCTACTTATATGGGTATTCTTTTACAGTACCATCCTTATTATACTGGTAGATTGTATCATAAGCCTGATGTGGCGCTTTAAATACTGTTCCATCATCTGCTACAAAATATTCACTAAAATCAATACATACCACAGTTCCATTTACATTAGGTGCATTCCATCCTAGTTTTGTAAGCTCTTTTAAATTTTGATTTGGTAAAAATGATATTTCAGCTTCAAAAGTACTTCCACAATCAAAAATCCATTCTGGATTTGGAACTGCCTCTATAATTTTCTGCAATGTATTAGGAATATCTTTAGTCCATGCTCCATCGCTATTTACATAATACCCATTTACAAAGGTATCATGTGCCATATATCCAGTTGAAGGATATATATAATACCATACTCCATTTACCTGCTGCCATCCATATACTTGTTGCCCACCATAATATAATATCCACTCAGCCTCTCCATACTTCCATACCTTGCTCCATGTATATGATGTACTATAGGCTTCTGCCTTTGTGCCAGGTACAGCAATCCCTTGCAGAGACAATCCTGATGCAATTAATAGTGCACAAATTATAAACCTCTTCATGTTGTCCACCTCATTTTATTATAATTTGTACTATTAATATTCATGAAAGCAGATATATATTCAAACTTTAACTTTTGTATATTATATAATACATGGTTGTTATATACAAAAAAATGCTTATTTATCTGTGTTTAAATAGGAAACTCGACTCACATTCG
>DPOH01000090.1 GCA_003539755.1 Clostridium sp. | reverse complement strand
AATTTAATAAAAAGAGTAATATTCAATTTCAAATGAATACTACTATTTTTTATACGTCTTATTATTCTTATCAATAATATAAATTTACTACATCTTAGTTTTAGTATAATTTATACTAATCCTTTTATCTTCTTAACCTTATTAATATTCGTTAATATTTGCATATAGTCGATAATTGCAATTTTACTGCTAAGTGAATAATTGGATTTTGAGTTATTAATAAAATCTCCAATCTTACTATATTTATTTGTATATTTATTATGAACTAATTTATCTTAGTTCTCTCATGAGCATCAAAATTTAAATTTATAGATTTTTCTTTTATTAATCGATATAAATCACATATATCATTAATAGATATGAAATCTTATTATTTACATAGGTACACCTTTAAACTTTATTAAAGCATTTTATAGTCAATATTTATACTTTCTCCAGTTTCCATATTTTTAACAGAAACCACATTATTCTTTACTTCATCCTCACCTATTAATATTACATTTCTTACTCCCATTTTATTTGCATAATTCATCTTTTTCTTTAATGAATCATTTTCAAAGTATAATGTTACTTTCTTTCCTGCTTCCTGTAAATTTTTCATAACTTCAGCACAATATTCAATTGTATCTCCTATAGGTAATATTAAATAATCAAGCCTATTAGGTTGTTTATAAGTATTTATAAAGCCAATTTCTTTTAGTACAAAGAAAAGTCTTGTAAGTCCTATAGATATACCTACCCCTGGTAATATATTATTAGTATACTTTTCTGCTAAATTATCATATCTTCCACCAGAGCAGATTGATCCGTAGTTTTCATTTCCTAATAAAATTGTTTCAAATACTGTACCTGTATAATAATCAAGGCCTCTTATTATCTTTAAATTTATTTCGAACTCATCTTCATTTACACCAAGCATAGTTAAAATACTGCTTACTTTTTTTAACTCTTCTACCCCTTCTCTAAATACTTCATCCTTAACATCAAGCTTTGAAAGCTCATCTATTCTTTCCTTATTGCTACCATTTATCTCTATAACTTTATTTAAATATTGACCTTTTTCTGCACCAATTAAATTATTTAATTCTTCAATAAATTCATCACGGCTTATTTTGTCATATTTATCAATAAGTATCATTACCTCAGTTATATTTTCGATTTTAAGTTCATTTAAAATTCCCTTTAATATTTTTCTGTTACTTATCATAAACTTATAATCTTTAAGTCCTATTGCTTTAAAAGCTTTAGATGCAAGACTAATAACATATGCATCATTATCTATACTTAATTTTTCTTTACCTATTATGTCTATATCACATTGATAGAATTCTCTATATCTTCCTCTTTGATTTCTTTCCCCTCTGTATACTTTTCCTATTTGATATCTTTTAAATGGGAAAACTAAGTCATTATAATATTGAGCTACATATCTTGCAAATGGTACAGTTAAATCAAATCTAAGCGCTAAATTATTCTTTCCTTTTTGAAATTCATATACCTGCTTTTCTGTTTCTCCTCCACTTTTAGCAAGAAGAACTTCTGCCTTCTCTATTATTGGGGTATCTATTGCTAAACAGCCATTATCTTCATATACCTTTGTTATTTTAGACACTATATCATTAAATATTTTTTGTTCATCTGGTAATAATTCCATAAATCCTGGTAATATACTTGGTTTTATAATATTCTTTTTCATTTTTATCACTCCTACACTAATTTCTTTAAATTCTATTAATCTTTTTTAGATATATATTTTCATCGTTGCCACAAATGGCAATGGTAGTTTAAAAACAACAAAAGCCATGCGAGCATATATCCCACATGGCTTTATAAATAAATTATGATTACACTTAATTTATCATTGCCCGAGATACAAGCCCAACTAGTAATAGACTTGTATCTGAAAGTACAGACCAAGTCTCTAGCAATGATGATGTCGCTTTTCAATTTGAACAATACTAAGTATTTTCATAATCTTCCTCCTAAGCTTTATTTACAAGGCAATTATAGTCCTATTAATTTTAAAAATCAACTATATTTTTTACATAATATAAATTATTACTTTAGAATTCTCTTTCCTCCAAATGCAGAAATAGTTCTTGTTCCGGCAATATACCTACCACCTTGCAATGTTCCCTTAGATATGAATATTTCATCCCCCAGATTTAATATAATTTATTTTCCTTCAATAATTGCTGTAAATTGCCCTGCAACCACAACTGTATACTCATCCATATTATTTCTATGTTCTTTTGAAACTCTATCGCTATTACATGTCCAAAAGGCCATTTGCCCTCCATCTGCACCTTCATAATAATATCCATCAATATCTTCTGTATTCTGTTGATCTTTACTTATATGATTCTTTGTACTTTTAATGAATTCCGGAAAATCTTTTATTATATATACCTCCTAAAATGTTATATTGGTAGCTCGACTCGCATTCGTTCGCTGAGTAAGCGATTCACACCAAATCATAGATTTGGGTTCTCTGCTTATCTCACTTAGTGATGGAATAATCTTACTCCTGTGAATGTCATAGTTATATTGTATTTATCACAAGTTTCTATGACATTATCATCTCTTATTGAACCACCTGGCTGTGCTATATATTTAACACCACTTTTGGCTGCTCTTTCTATATTATCTCCAAATGGGAAGAATGCATCTGAACCTAGTGATACATCTTTTAAATTTTTAAGCCATTTTTTCTTTTCTTCTTTAGTCAATGGTTCTGGTTTTTCTGTAAATGTATCTTCCCACATTCCATCTGCTAATAAATCCATATAATCATCTGAAATATATACATCTATTGCATTATTCATATTTGCTCTCTTTACGTCATCTTTAAATGGAAGATTCAACACCTTTGGATTTTGTCTTAAAAACCATGTATCAGCTTTATTTCCTGCAAGTCTTGTACAATGTATTCTAGACTGCTGTCCTGCTCCTACCCCTATTGTCTGTCCATCCTTTGCATAACATACAGAATTAGATTGTGTGTATTTTAATGTAATCATTGCTACAATTAGATCTCTCTTTGCCTCTTCTGAAAGTTCCTTATTTTTTGTAGGCATTTCTGTAAATAAATCCTTTGTAATTTTTACATCATTTCTTTTTTGTTCAAATGTAACGCCAAATATTTCTCTTCTTTCAATTTCCTTTGGCTCATAGTTTTTATCTATTTTTATTACAAGGTAGTTTCCCTTACGTTTACTTTTTAATATTTCTAAAGCTCTTTCTGAATATGATGGAGCAATTATTCCATCAGAAACCTCATGCAATAAAAAGCTTGCAGTCTGTTCATCACATTCATCTGATAATGCTACAAAATCACCATACGATGACATTCTATCTGCCCCTCTTGCTCTTACATAGGCTGTAGCTATATCTGATAATTCTGCATCTTCATCCACAAAATATGCTTTTTTAAGTACTTTTGTAAGCGGAACTGCAACTGCTGCCCCTGCTGGACTTACATGCTTAAATGATGCTGCTGAAGCAAGTCCTGTAGCTTCTTTTAATTCTTTTACAAGCTGCCAGCTATTAAATGCATCTAATAAATTAATATAACCAGGCTTTCCATTTAAGATTTCAATAGGTAAATCTCCATCTTCTTTAAAAATCCTTGCTGGTTTTTGATTTGGATTGCATCCATACTTTAATTTTAATTCCTTCACTTTAAACTCTCCTTTTCAGTTAAATATTAATAATTGAAATTGATAGTTCACATTAAAATTTAATTTTCTATGCAAAAAAGCCGACTATCTGAGCTTTTTGTATGCCCAGACGGTCGGCTTTTTTAATGTTATACTTCATGTGGTTTATTCCACTTCCGTCAGTCGTATAACTTATACTTTAAGAATATCATGTTGCTTTTCAATTGTCAATTATTACAAATGCAACGCTATATACCTTATTTTAAAGTAAACTTTAGTTATATATTTCTTATCAATATTTAATTTTTATTTAGATTTGTTTTTTATATACGCCCCTCTTACAATAATAAATACTGCTAGTATTGCAAGTAAAATGTTAATCCAAGCATAGCATGGTGGAAAAAATGTAAACAAGTAATAATTGCTCATATTATAAAATAAATTAAACGGTATATCAGTATATAATATTATATAATACAAAGCAGCTAAAAGTATTATAAATACAGCTCTAGCGATACATCTTCTATGCATCATCTTACCACTTATCTTTATAAGTTTTTCTTTTTTAATTTTTAAGAAAAATACTGATAAACATATTAAGCATATGGCTGATATTATGATTATCCCCTTATAAACCATATTACTAATTACAGCTATTTGTGTATCTACTACCTTTTCACCTATTTCATATTCACTCCACTTTTCCATGAGTTCATAAGTAAGATAGAATGCTTTATCTGAATTTGTTACTATTACTATTCCACTTTTTCTATATGGTTCTATTGCAAGCTGAGCATTCCACCCTGTTAATGTTCCATTATGCTCATATACAGTCTTTCCATTTTTCAACTCTCTAGGTATTATTCCTAGTGCATATTTTCCTCCTGTGCTTTCAGTATTATTCTGAGCTCTAAACATTTCCTTATTACCATTATTATAATAATTAATAAGCTCTGCTGCATATTTCCCAAGATCACTAGAAGTAGTAGATACACCTCCTGCTCCATTCATCACTATAGGTGTTATTTCTACTGGTTTATTAAATCCTGCATATGGAACTGCAAAATTATTATTTTTATTATCATTAGAGTAATTAGTATTATTCATATTTAATCTTTTAAAGAATTTATTTACCATATAATCTTCAAATTTTTCTCCAGTTACTTCTTCAATAACTAATTGGCATACTCCAAGTCCTGTAAATTCTGAATATTCAAAGCTCTCACCTGGTTCTCTCTTTAGTTTTATATCTCTAGTTTTTAATGCTTCATCAATAGTTGGAAGAGGATATGAATATCCAATTTCATCACTTCCTGTTAAGCCACTAGTATGAGACATCAAAGTTCTAAGAGTTACTTTATTTTCATCAAAACTACCTTTAGGTACCTTCCACTTCTTCAAATATGTATTTACAGGTTCATCTAAATCAACTTTTCCTTCATCAACTAGCTGCATAACAGCATATGATGTTATAGACTTTGATATAGATGCAATTTTAAACTGAGTATTATTATCTACTATACTTTTATCAGATAAATTAGCATATCCATAGTTTCTTACTTCTTTAACTTGTCCATCTTTTATTATAGCTACAGATGCACCTACAGGTTTATACTTATCTATTAAACTATCTATATAATCTCCGCTTTTTGTATCTATTAACTGAATTGATAATAACATAGCTAATATTACGCTTACTATTACACTAATTATTGCTTTTTTATTTCTCATAATATTCTCCTTTCACTTACCTGCTAATTTTATACTTTTAAAACACTGCTTTATATCTTTATTATAGAATTCAAGATTCATTTAATATATGGATTATTCTTTCATTTACCTTACATTTATGTAAGATATTTTCAAATTAAAGTTCAATCTAAAATACATACTACTTAATATTTTAATAATACAATTATTTTTATATAATAAAAAAGCTGACTACCTGAGCTTTTGCATGCCCAAATAGTCAGCTTTTCAAGTATTATACTCATGTGATTTATTCCATTTCAGTTGGTCGTATAACTTATATTTCTAAAACAACATTTCATCTATAATAATATATTATCATCTTTTCAGTTTCTACATATCTTCCTGAGTTTACTTTATAGCATTTTTCCATAACACTTACCTTTATTAATCCTTCTATATACACCCTAATATAATCAGTAATCTCCTCTTCTGATATACTTTTCTTAAACTCTCCACATCTCATTCCTTCACTAACTACATTAAAAGAATATTGGCATTCTTTCAAGCTACTTTTTCTGTTATAATATTCCATATAATCTAATGTTTTTAATTTAAATTATGGAGGTAAAAATGATAGATTTTACAAATAAAATACGACTAAGAAGCCTTATTTTTATCTATGTTGTAACACAAATTCTTGCCCTTATATTATCTGAAGCAGAGCTATTTAAAAACATCTCACTACTTACTGATGATGCATGGATTACACTAAGTAACTTTGTTGTTCTCATATGGATTATGTGGAAAGTAAAAATTAATTCTAATGATATAGAATCAACTTTTGTAGATTTTAAACAAAAAATTAATTCTAAAGAAATATTTATATTACTTTCATTAAATATTCTAATAACTCTCTCTAGTATAACTTTAATAATTAGTATTATATTAAAACTCATGCCTAATATGGTTAATGAACTTCTAAGTGACACTTCTTCTGATTTTAATGTAATACCATTTATTATTAGTAGTGTAATGATAGTTTTATCAGCTACTATATTAGAAGAGATTATGTTTAGAGGAATCCTTCTTAAGAAAATAGCTTCTAGAGGTAACTTAAAAAAAGCTATAATAATATCCTCTGCTATATTCGGAATACTTCATCCAAGCCTTGGTATTATAAGTGCATTTATTACTGGTGTTATTCTAGGATTATTATATATAAAATACAATAATATTTTAATTCCTATGCTACTTCACATACTCCACAATTCTGTTATACAGCTAATAACACTAATATCATCAGTATATCCTAGTACTGATACTGAAGTAGCATTGTCTACTGCACAGATTAATATATGTCTTATATTATCAATTATAATTTTAGTAGTATCTTCTATATG
>DPOH01000208.1 GCA_003539755.1 Clostridium sp. | reverse complement strand
ATTTTAAGATTTTAGGTAGTCTGTCTACTTTAAATTTTTGATATTTTGGGCTATTTGAATCATCAAATAACATTTGTTTGAGTGGTATGTATTTTGCAATAAATAAAAGTAATTCACCAACAAGTTTAATTAAATATTGATTATATAGTAGTAAATAAGTTATAATTGAATCCATAATAACGACAACCTTTCATGTGAGTTTTGTTTTGTGGTGATTCAATAATAACATGAAATTGAGGGGGTCGTTGTTTTTTTATACAAAAAAACGGTCGGAACCCTTGAAATATAAAGAAAAATTAAAAAGCGTAGTGTAAACAACTTTACACTATCATATAGGGTGGGAGGAATAAATAATGAAAATGTCCGGAGTAGTAAATTATAATGTAGAAGAAGTATTTAATATTTTCAATAAAAATGCTAAAAGGGATTTTAAGAATTTTAAAGAAGATAGTGCTGTAGGGTGTAAGATGATTAAGGATATTACAACTGGAGGAATAAAACCTATAAGATGTACCATTGAAATTACAGGTTACATAAAAAATGTTAAATATGAAATAACAACATCTAATGACTATTCAAAATGCGTTTCTACATATACATTTAAACCTCAGACAAATGGAACAACTCTTCTAACATTACAAGAAACACAAAGTACACCTAAATTTATGCAATTTATGACTTTACTGTTTCAAAGATTTTTAGCTAGAAAAAGGTTTAGAGAATCTTTTGACAATATAATTTTAAGTATAAATAATGAACTTAAGAGATATCATGAGAATTTAGAAAGAAGCTATTAATTAGTTTTGTAATATAAGGAACATGATAAATAGATTAAATATTTATATATGATTAAGTAAAAAGTGAATAATAAGGCTTGATGTTTTAATTTAAGCCTTATTTATTCACTTTTTACTTTTAAAAGAAAATACACATTTTATAAAAATTTAAATTATGTATTTATAGAATGTAAGTTTAAAGGAAACTCGACTCACTGCGTTCGCTGAGTAAGCGATTCACACCAAATCGTAGATTTGGGTTCTCTGCTTAGGAAACTCGACTCACATACGTTCGCTGAGTACTCACAGAGTAAGTTCCAGTTGCTAAATCAAAGATTTAGACTGTCACTTAAGTTCGACTAACCAAAACAAGTTTTGGAGTATTAATGGAAACTCGATTCGCATTCGCTCACTGAGTAAGTTCGACTGACTAAATATAAAATTTAGAGTCTCACTTATACCCAGTTACCGTTTTTGAATACTGGAATTTCTGTTCCATCAAATTTTATACCAACTATTTCAGTGTCCTTAGTTCCAATCATAAAATCTACATGAGTTAATGAAGAGTTAGCTTTTGCTTTTAATGATTCTTCTTCAGTCATTTTGTCACCGTCTTTTATACATGATGGATAAGATGAACCTAATGCTAAGTGGCATGAAGCATTTTCATCATATAAAGTATTAAAGAAGATTATATTTGACTTTGAAATAGGTGAATCATAAGGTACAAGAGCAACTTCACCTAATCTTTTAGAACCTTCATCAGTATTTATTAATTCTTTTAACACGTCTAATCCAGTTTCAGCAGTACAATCTACAGCCTCACCATTTTTAAATGTTATAGAAAAATTATTTATTAGATTTCCACAATAGCTTAATGGTTTTGAACTAAATACTATACCATTTACATCATCCATTTTTGGAGTAGTATATATTTCTTCAGTAGGCATATTGGCAATGAATTTTACATTATCTAATGAGACATCTTCTCCGCCACACCAAATATGATTTTTTACAAGTCCTACTTTCAAATCAGTTCCTAGAGAATTTTTGAAGTGAAGGTATTCAAAATTATATTCATTCAATTCTTTAACTTTTTGATGAAGAAGGTTAACATGTTTGTTCCATGCTTCAATTGGATCTTCTTCCTTAATTCTCATTACTGTAAATATAGCATCCCATAATTTTGTAACAGCATCTTCTGAAGAGCAGTCTGGAAATACTTTTTTTGCCCAGCTTTCAGTAGGGATTGATACTATACACCATTTATTTTTATTTGAAATACATGCATCATGATAATTTTTTAATGCAGTACGTCTGCTTTTTTGAACTGCAGATATTTTTGAAGGATCAATTCCCTTTAATATATCAGGATCAGATGCAGATATACTTAAAAATGAAGCACCTTTTTCAACATAGTAATCATATTTATCTTTTTCAAAATCTGGTGTGAAAGAAAGTGTTTCAGTTGATGCATTACTGAATCTTATTTTATTAAATTTTTCATCACTATAATTAATAATAACATCTGAAGCACCAGCTTTATATGCTTCTTCTGCAATCATTCTTGCAAATTCACTACAATCTATAGGGCTATTTATAACTAAAAGCCCATCTTTTTGAAGGTTTATACCTTTTACTACTGCTAGTTTAGCATATTTTGATAGTAATTCTTTGAACATTTTTTCACCTCTCGTAAATATTAATAATATAAAGATATTATTACACTATTTAGTAGTTTTATCAATCAGGGGGGATTAATTGTAATTTTATTTACTCTTAGTTTAATAAATATATACTTTGTTTAAAAAAATATAGTATAATGAAATGAATAATAACTTTAAATAAGGTGAAAATTACATAATAGCAGTATAGGGAATAAATAATGAGTTCCTGGCTATTTATAAAGAAGTTAAATTAGTGTTTAGGAGGATATTATGAAAAGGTTATTAATTTTAGATTCGAACTCACTTATGAATAGGGCTTTTTTTGCATTGCCTCCGTTAACAAATAGTGATGGGATACATACTAATGCCATTTATGGTTTTATGAATATGCTATTTAAGATGAAAGAAGAAATACAACCAGATAGCATAATTGCAACATTTGACTTAAAGGCGCCTACATTTAGACATAAAGAATATGCTGAATATAAGGCTGGTAGAAAGAAAATGGCTCCAGAGCTTTATGAACAATTTCCTATAATAAAGGAGCTTTTAAAGCTTATGGGTATTAAAATATTTGAGCTTGAAGGTTTTGAAGCAGATGATTTAATTGGAACAATTTCTAAATTTGCAGAAGAAAATGATGTGGAAGCATATGTGGTTACAGGAGATAAAGATGCACTTCAGCTTGCTTCAGATAGGACTAGGGTTGTGATAACTAAAAAAGGTGTTACAGAAACTGCAATTTATGACAAAGAATCATTTATAAAGGAATATGAAGTTACACCAACTCAATTTATAGATGTAAAAGGCCTTATGGGAGATAAATCAGATAATATTCCAGGGGTACCAGGAGTAGGTGAAAAGACAGCCTTTAAGTTAATAAAGGAATATGGAAGCGTTGAGGAAGTATTAAAGAACATAGATAGTATTTCAGGAAAAAAACTTAAAGAAAACCTTGAAAATAATATGGATCAGGCAATATTCTCTAAAAAGCTTGCTACAATAATGAGAGAAGTTCCTGTAGAGTTAAATGTTGAAGATATTACTACTATGGAAAGGGAAAATATAGCTGAAATCAAAAAGATGCTTTTAAAGCTTGAAATGAAATCAGTTCTTTCAAAATTTAAAACTGATGATGAGCCAGAAGAATGTAATGTAGAAATTGAGAATATAGATAGTATTGAAGGATTAAAAGATTTAATAGAAAAGGTTAAGGATAGAGTATTTATAGACTATACATTAAATAATGCATCAAAATATTCTAAGCTTGATTTAGAATACTTATTCTTAGGAGAAGAAAACAAAGGCTATATTATAGATTTTAAAATAATAAGTTTATCTGCCAGGGAAGAGGCTATAAACTTATTAAAAGGATTAATGGAAGATGATTCTATAAATAAAGTAATTCATGATGGAAAGAACCTTGTAACATTTTTAAATAAAAATGATATAAAAATAAAAGGGTTTGATTTTGATACAGCAATAGCTGCATATTTAATAGATTCATCAAAAAGTAAATATGAAATATTAGAACTTGTAAATCAATATATTGGAGAGAATCCAGGTGGAGAAGGAGTAGAACTGAAAGGAATACTTGTAAGTTATTTACCTGAAATCTATAACATATTAAAAGATAAAATACATGATGAAGATATGGATGAACTTTATTATAATGTAGAACATCCACTAATATATGTTCTTTCATCTATGGAAAGTTCAGGATTTAACATAAATTCGGAGATGTTAGATGAACTTCAAGTTAAATTTAAAAAAGAAATTGAAGAAACTCAATCAAAAATTTATAAATTGGCAGATGAAGAATTTAATATAAGTTCACCAAAGCAGCTTGGAAAGATTCTATTTGAAAAACTTGATTTACCAGTTATTAAGAAAACTAAGACTGGATATTCAACTAACCAAGAAGTTTTAGAGAAACTTATGGATAAGCATGAGATAATACCTAAAATAATGTATTACAGACAAATTACAAAGATTAATTCTACTTATGTTGAAGGTCTTAAAAATGTAATTGATGAAGATGGAAAGATTCATTCTAACTTTAATCAGACTGTTACTACTACAGGAAGATTATCAAGTACAGAACCAAATCTTCAAAATATTCCTGTAAGACATGAGATGGGTAAGGAAATAAGAAAAGTATTTATACCAATGGAAGAGGGAGATATTCTTGTTTCATGTGATTACTCTCAAATAGAACTTAGAGTTTTAGCACATATTGCAGATGATGCTAATATGATAGATGCTTTTAAACATCATAGTGATATTCATACTAAGACAGCATCAGAAGTATTTAAAGTACCAGTTGATGAAGTTACACCACTGATGAGAAGTAGAGCAAAAGCAGTTAACTTTGGTATAGTATATGGAATAAGTGCATTTAGTTTAGCCCAAGATTTAAAGATAAGTAAAAAAGAAGCAGAAGAATATATGTCAATATACTTTGAAAGATACCCAAAGATAAAAGGATACCTTGAAGAGGTTGTAAATGAAGCAAAAGATAAGGGATACGTTCTAACTATTTTAAATAGAAGAAGATTTATTCCTGAAATAAAATCATCTAATAAAATTGTTAAAGCACTTGGTGAAAGACTTGCGATGAATGCACCAATTCAAGGTAGTGCAGCTGATATAATTAAATTAGCAATGGTTAATGTATATAATAAGCTTAAGGAAAAGAACCTTAAGAGTGAATTAATACTTCAAGTACATGATGAACTTATCTTAAATGTTAAGAAGGATGAATTTGATACTGTTAAGGAACTAGTTATATCAGAAATGGAAAATGCAATAAAGCTAAGTGTTGCTTTAGATGTAGATTTCAATAGTGGATATACATGGTATGAAGCTAAATAGTAGTTTAATAAAAAGGGTGGTTTAGATAAAATGATTAAATTTGGACTTACAGGAGGAATAGGCACTGGAAAAAGTACAGTATCTAAAATATTTATAAGTGAAGGTATAAAAGTAATTGATGCTGACCTTATTGCAAGGGAAGTTCTTGAGAAAAATCCTTCTATATATGATACAATACGTGCTGAATTTGGTTCTGGATTCTTTGACTGGAGAGGAGAATTTAGAAGAAGAGAATTTGGAAATCATATATTTAGATTTCCAAAGCAAAGAGTAAAGTATGAAGCTATAATAATGCCTTATATTAAGGAGACTATAGATAAGGAGTTTGAACAACATAAAAAGAACGGAGAAAAGCTTGTTGTTTTAGATGCACCTACATTAATAGAAAATAAAATTCATGAAGATATGGATTATGTAATACTTGTGTGTGCAGATAATTCAGTTCAAATTCAAAGAATAATGAGCAGAGATAAATTAACTAAGTCAGAGGCTGTAAGCAGGATAAATGCACAAATGCCTGTGGAACAGAAAAAAGAATTTGCTAATATAATTATAGATAATAATAATGAACTTATTGAAACACAGAAGCAGGTTTATGATTTAATTGATTTTATGAAATTAGTAAGTTAAGTAAGGAGAAAATGATGAAATTTCTAAAAAAAATTTTATGTCTGCTGATAGTATTATTTGTAATTACAGCAGGTTTTAAATATATAGTAAAAGAAAAACTTTTTCCTTACAAATACACTGAATATGTAAATCAATATGCAAAGGAATATGATTTAGATCCGTTTTTTATACTAGCAGTAATTAAAACCGAAAGTAATTTTAATGATGATGCTCACTCGCATAAGAATGCTGTAGGTCTTATGCAGATAACAGTAGAAACTGGTGAATGGGCAGCTAAACAAATGGGATATACTTCATTTAATAAACAAGATTTATATGATGAAAAGTATAATATACGAATGGGATGCTGGTATTTAAGATATTTAAGTGATATGTTTAATGGTAATAGAGATTTTATTGTTGCTGCATATAATGCTGGACCTACGAATGTTCAGAATTGGCTAAACGATAAGCAATATTCAAAAGACGGAAGAACGTTAGATTATATTCCCTTTGGAGAAACTAAGAAATATGTAGATAAAGTGAATACTTATTATAATGTGTATGAATATCTCTATGGAGAAAATAGCCGGTATTTTGATGCAAATAAAATACTGGAATTAATTCAAAGTATATTAAATGTTCATTTTTCAAATTTACATTAGGAATTGCCTCAATAATTAAATAAAATACTACATAAATTTAATTATTGAGGCAAAAAGCTTGAAATTAATTTTAAAAAGTATTATTATGTATAAGTAATCATTTTGCAAGTGTGGTGGAATCGGCAGACACGCAGGTTTAAGGAGCCTGTGCTTTCAAGGCGTATGGGTTCAAGTCCCATCACTTGCACCAATTCAAGGGGTTAGTATTTCCCGATTCGTAAAAAAGCACACAGGCTTATTTGTTAAAAGCAAACAAAGTCTGTGTGCTTATTTTTTTGTTTTAATAAAAAATAGTAAATAGTTCTTTGAAATTATTAAAAAATATTTATGATATAATAATTATTAGTGATATTAGTAATGAATATTAATTTTATTTGAATTGGAGAAGAACATGAAAAATAATAAGAAGCCAATATTTATAATTGTTTCAATAATACTCGTACTGTCTATATCAGGTGGGATAGTATATTATAATATGGCACCATATTATAGAAAGATATATAGCTCAAAGATGTGGTTTAATGTAGAAGAAACGAATGGCGAAAAAATGCTTCTGAATTTTGTAAGCAATAAGCTTACTAGTCAGGATGGGGGAGTACATACTAATTATATTAATGAAAGTTCTGATGGAGATATAACAAAAGGCCATGCAGTACTCTCAGAATCACAAGGAATAATGCTTTTATATGATTTGGAAAAAAATAATAGAGATAATTTTGATATTACTCTTGATTATATAAAAAATAATATGATGCTTCCTAATAATTTATTGAGCTGGAGAGTAAATGGAGATGAAGAAACAAATACTTCAGCTACAATAGATGATTTACGGGTAATAAAAGCTCTCCTACTTGCAGATGAAAAGTGGAATGATAAAAAGTATAGAAAATTTGCATTAAAGATAGCAGATGGTATTCAAAAAGAATCCTTAGATAAAGAAAATTATGTACTTACTGATTTTTATGATGGGTACAACAAAAGTGATACTACTACATTATGTTATCTTGAGCTTCCAACATTAAGGATGCTTGCAAATTTGGATTATTTTAAGTGGGAAAAAGTATATGATAAGAGTATTGAAATTTTAAATAATGGATACATAAGTGATGAGCTTCCTTTGTACAGAAAAACATATTATAGAAATACCAATACTTATGATGAAAATGCTGATGCTGATACATTGTTGTCTATGATAGTAGTATTAAATAAACTTCAAGAGGGTCAAGATGTAAGTACGACAGTTGAATGGATAAGAAAAGAATTTCAACAGAATGGAAAGGTATTTGCAACATATAATATTGAAAAAGGTATTCCTTCGTCAGAATTTGAATCAACATCTGTATATGCTATTATAGTTCAAATTGCATCGATAATTGGTGATAAGGAAATTCAGAAGTTTGCTATGGATAGAATGAAAGAATTTCAAATAAACAATAAGAGTAGTGAAATATATGGGGGATTTGGTTCAGAAGATGGAACTAATGTATTTTCATATGATAACTTAAATGCTTTACTTGCGTATAGATATTATAGAGCAGATGAACAATAGATTAATTAGCATAAGGGGTTAATTAAAAGTTTATGTTTAGAATTATTTAATATAATTAAGAATAATCTTTTAAATTATGCAGTAACAATGGATGGAAGAAAAAATTATTATAACAAAATTTTATGATTCTATAGTAATTTCTATATAATCACAGAACAATGTATGGATAAAGACTGAAATTGATTGTTTTAAAATTAATTTATAGTCTTTATTTTTGTATGTAACATATTAATAAATATAGTTTAAAAATTCTTATTAAGAGTAAAAAACGTTCAGTTGGATTTTATTTCTGCAATATAATTTTTAAAATAATGACTATTAGTCATTTTGTGTGATATAATTTATTTTAAGAAGAATTCGGTAGAGGTATGAGACATGAAAAATATATTCAAAATTTTTAAGAAGGATTTAAAAAGTATATTTACAAATTGGGTGGCTATAGTAGTTGTTTTAGCCATAATGGCTATTCCATCATTATATTCTTTAGTAAATATAAAAGCTAACTGGGATCCATATGGTAATACTAAAGGAATGAAAATTGCAATTATAAATAATGATAAGGGAACTACATTTAAGGACAAAGATATTAATTTGGGGGAACAATTAGTTGATAAGCTTAAAGACAATGATACCGTAGACTGGCAGTTTGTTGACAGTACAGATGAAGCAAAAAATAATCTGATTATGGAAAAATATTATGCAACAATAGAAATTCCAGAAGACTTTTCTGAAAATGTAACAACTTTGGTTAAAAAAGACGTTAAGAATCCAAGACTGATTTACACGGTTAATGAAAAGATAAATGCGGTTGCACCTAAAATAACTGATGCTGCTGTAGATACTGTTAAAACTCAGTTGGATCAAAATATTGTAAAAACAGTAACTGGAATTGTATTTAGATTATGTGATGAAATTGGTATAGATATAGAAAATAACAGACCAGAACTTAGAAAAATTATAGATAAAGTATATGATTTAGATGAAAATATGCCTGATATTGAAAAGACACTTGATGCATCTATAGATGGTACTGTATCAGTATCTAAACTTTTAGAAAAAATAAATTCAGTGATTCCAAATGTCAATGATATTATTCAAACTGGTAATGATTTTATCAGTGATAGTCAGGAAAAACTTGCTGATGCACAAGAGAATTTTGATGATGATTCTGATATGATTAAGAAAAATTTAATTTCAGTAGAAAGCTCATTAGATCAATGTGAAGTAATGCTAAAAAATGTTGATGAGACTTTATTGCCTGATACAGCAAAAAAATCTCTTACAGTTACTTCTGATACTCTTAACGCATTAAAAGTTACAAATAATGAAGTAAGAAGTAAGTTAAATAGTATTAGTAAATTCATAGATAAAGTAGATGATATATCAATTGCAAAACCTAAAATTGATGAAAATCTTCAAAGCCAGGAAGAAATAGCTAAGCTTATGGATGTATATAATAAGCAGGTTAAATTATTAAAAGATGCTAAAAAGAATTTAAAGGATACAAAATCAACAATAAACGATATTGTAGATAAATTAGATATAATAAATAAACAATTGAGTGATGCAAAGTATAGGGCAGATAAAGAATTAGATGATCTTCAAAATGGAAAACCACTTGATACACAGGAACTTACTGATTTGAGAAAAGTATTGGCAGATGTTCATTCACATGTATCAGATGCTATAGAAGATCTTGATTCACAACTAGTACCTTTTGTAAATAATAGTATTAGTACATTAAATGATTTATCTGATCAAGGATCAGTGTTGTTAGGACAGACTGAAGAACTTATTCCTGATGTAGAAAGTCTTGTAGGCACTTTTTCAAATGTTACAAATATGTCTAATGAAGAATTACTTAAATTAAAAGAAAAAATGCCTGATATAAGAAATCAAGTTCATAAATTAGCAGAAAAGCTTAAAGAACTTGATGATAAAGAGGATATAGATGATTTACTTGAATTTATAACGAACGACTGGCAGTCACAAAGTAATTTCATGGCAAATCCTGTTGAGTTAGAGGATAATAGATTATTTCCAATACCTAACTATGGAAGTGCAGTTACACCATTCTATACAATATTATGTTTATGGGTAGGAGGGTATATGCTTTCTATTTTACTTGGAACTGAAGTACATGAAATGGAAGATGGCACTCATCCAAAGAGTTATGAAGTTTATTTTGGTAAATGGCTTTTATTCATATTTATAGGAATATTCCAAGCTACTATAGCAAGTTTAGGTGCACTATACTTGTTAGGAAGTTATGCTGTTCATCCTGCTATGTTTGTATTTTACTCGATTTTTGTATCAATAGTATTTATGACTATTATTTATACAGCTGTAAGTTTATTTGCCCATGGTGGGATAATTATTGGAATAGTACTTTTAGTTATGCAAGTTGCAGGTACAAGTGGTAACTTCCCAATAGAAGTTAATCCAAGAATTTATCAAGCTATATTCCCATATCTACCATTTACATATGCTATAAGTGGTATGAGACAGGTAATGATGGGAATTGTTTATTCAGTGTTATTAAAAGATTTAGCAGTTCTTAGTGGAATGTTCATAGGATCAATAATATTAGGAGTGACATGTAAAAAATTCGCAAATAAGTGGATTGATAAATTTACTGAAAAATTAAGAGAAAGTAAGTTTATGATTGGATAAAAATTTTGCTTATTAAGAGTACAGAGGTATTAAAAAATGAAAAATATATTGAGGATATATAAAAGAGATTTAAAAAGAATATGTACTAACTGGGCAGCGTTAGCAATGGCAATTATTCTTATCATAATTCCATCTTTGTATTCGCTGATAAATATTAAAGCATCTTGGGATCCATATTCAAATACAAAAGGATTAAAAGTTGCTGTAGTAAATAATGATAAAGGTACTGTTTTTAAAGAACAAGATGTTAATGTAGGTGAAGAATTAGTAGAAAAACTTGAAGATAATGATAAACTAGGCTGGGTATTTACTGATGAAGAATCTGCTAAAAAGGGATTACTAGAAGAAAAATATTATGCTTCTATAGTTATTCCGGAAAATTTTTCAGAACAAGTTACTACAGTAGCAACTAAAGATGTTATTAAACCTAAGCTTATTTATACAGTTAATGAAAAGAAGAATTCAATAGCACCTAAGATAACAGATAAGGGGGCTAAGACTGTAAAAAATCAAGTTGATGAAAACATAGTAAAAACTGTATCAGGGATAATGTTTAGAATATGTGACGAAACTGGAATTGAAATAAATGGCAGAAGGGCTGATATTAGAAAAGTAATCAATGAAATTTATGATCTTAATGAACAGATGCCAGAACTTGAAAAGATATTAGATGAAACTATAAATGGGACGGCACAAACAAATAGTTTACTAAATAAAACTAATGAATTGATACCAACGATATCTAATGCACTTGGAACAACAGGTGATTTTTTAAATGATAGTAAGGAATTTTTAGATAATACTCAGAGTGAATTATCTGATATATCACCTAGTATAAAGGAAGATTTAATATTATCAGAAAATTCTCTTAGTAATACAAGCGTAAAACTTAAAAATCTTGATGAAAACATAATTCCAGAGGTTGCAGAAAAAACTCTTATAGATATAAGAGATACAGCAGAAGCTACACAAGCAACTATAGAGTCAACAAAGCATAAGCTTACTCAGATTAAGAAATTCTTGAAGAAGCTTATAGATTATGATTTACCTGAAGTTAAGCTAAATGTGGGAGATGATCCAACATTAAATCAAATAAAAGATAACATCGATGATCAGTATAAATCTTTTGATGATATGAAAGATAGTTTCAAAAAAATTAATAAAAGTATAGATACTATTAATGATGTATTGGATAAAGCTGATGAAAAGCTTGATCTATTAATAAAAAAATCTAATGAAAAATTAGATGAGATTAAAAATGGTGATGGATTAGATACGCAGACATTAACTGATACAGTAGAGATAATTAATGAAGCAAATACTTTAGTAAGTGATGTAATAGATAGCTATGATTCAGAAATAGTTAATGGGATTCAGAGTGGGTTTGATTCTGTAAGATTAATAATAGATAATAGTATGTCAGTAGTTAAAGAGGCAAATGATACATTACCACAATTGGAGGATTTATTAAATATATCATTTGATGTTACAGATTATTCACAAGAACAATTAAATGAATTAAAAGATAAATTCCCTGATTTAAAAGATAAAGTTGGTGAAATATCAGATAAACTTAAAGAATACGATGATGATGGAAAATTTGATGAAATTATGGATTTAGTAACAAATAATTGGAAATTACAAAGTGACTTCCTTGCCAGTCCAATTGAGGTTCAAGATAATAGATTATTCCCAATACCTAATTATGGGTCAGCAAGTGCACCATTTTACACTATTTTATGTTTATGGGTTGGAGCACTTATAGGATCAGCTTTATTATCTTTCCATGTAGATGAATTAGATGAAGGAGTGCCATTAAAAAATTATCAAGTTTATTTTGGTAAGATGTTGACGTTCCTTACGTTTGCAGTATTAGAGGCAATAGTTGCAGGAGTTGGAGCAATTAGTTTTCTAGGAGTCTATGCAGTGCATCCAGTTATGTTTGTGTTATATTGCATATTTGTAAGTATTGTATTTACAATAATTATTTATACTGCAGCCAGTCTTTTAGATGATGTAGGTAAAACTTTTATAGTAGTTCTTCTTGTATTACAACTTGCAGGTACAGGGGGTACCTTCCCTATAGAAGTTGCTCCAGCTATATTCCAAAAAATATATAAATATCTTCCATTTACATACGCAACTAATGGTATTAGGCAGATTGTAGGTGGAATAGTGTATGATATATTCATTAAGGATGTTACATATTTATGTATTTATGCAGGAGTATCTTTAGTAATAGGGGTAACATTAAAAGGAATATTGAATAAGCTTGCAGAACCAATGCTAGAAAAATTATATGCAAGTGGAATATTAAAACATTAATTAATAGAAAATAATAGTTTGATTTAATTTCAAACTATTATTTTTGTTTAAAGATATTTCAGCAAATATAAAATGAATAAGCTATATTATAAACAGAGAATTAGATTAAGTGATTAAAAATCTATACATAATGGTATTTACGTATTCATATAATTAAGTGAATTATAGAATGTGTAATTGAGGTGTTATAGGTGGAGAAGGTGAATAATAGGAAAAAGATAAGGTTTATACCACTTTTATTGTCTATTGGTATACCACTTTTATTAGGAGGGATAACATCATTATTTATGCCTAATATGAAGGGCGTATACAGTGAACTTATAAAACCAATATTTGCACCACCATCTTTTGTATTTCCAATTGTATGGACAATATTATATATAATGATGGGGATTGCAGCTTATAAGGTATATATACTTAGATATGAAGGAATAGATGTGAGTTCAGCATTATTTGTTTATTCAATACAGCTTTTATTGAATTTTTTATGGACATTTATATTTTTTGGTTTTAGACTTTATGGATTAGCCTTTATTGAATTAATAATTTTGGTTCTTTTTGTACTACTGACAATAAAAAGATTTTATGATAAGGCAGGAAAAGAAGCAGCACTGCTTATGATTCCATATTTAATATGGCTAGTTTATGCTGGTATACTTAACTTTTATGTATGGATGCTTAATGAAATGTAATTAGATCAGTTGAAAGTTGATAATTGATAGTTGAAAGTTGGAGGATGATTTTACTGGCGTAAAATCTTAGATTATATGATATGATATGAACGGTAGATTTTGCGTGGTAAAATCAATGCAATAATACAATAAAAATCTTTAAAATTTTTCACCTTAAACTGTTACTTGATCACAGATTACCCGTAAAGGGCATTAACTGATAACTGATAACTGATTAAGCTGGTTTTATTTGTAGATTAGTGTTAATATATATATTGCTGAAAATAATAACCGAGAGGAGGAATTAAAATAGCATGGCGAAAGTTATTATTGCTGAAAAACCATCTGTTGCGAAAAATATAGCAGATGCGTTTAAGATAAAAACTAGGAAAGATGGCTATTTTGAAGGTAACGGCTATTATATAACGTGGGCATTTGGACATCTTCTTCAGCTTTTTGATGCGAAGGATTATGATGAAAATATGAAGGGATGGAGATTTGAAAAATTCCCTTTTATACCTGAACACTTTTTATATAAGGTGAAATGCGACGGAATAGACAGAACCATAGAGGACAAAGGTGCTAAAAAGCAGCTTGGAATAATTAAAAGCCTTATTGATAAAGAGGATGTTGATGGGATTATTTCAGCTACAGACTTTGATAGAGAAGGACAGGTAATAGCAGACGAATTATTTGATTATTTTAAGGTTGAAAAACCTATATACAGATTACTGCTAAATGAATGGACTCCTGACGAAGTTAAAAAGGGAATGGAAAACCTAAAAGATAATAAGGAAATGCAGTCCTTACAGGATGCAGGTATAGGAAGACAATGGAGTGACTGGATAATAGGAATTAATCTTACATCAGTTAGTACATTAAAATATAAATTTGAAGAAAATAAAACAATTAATATAGGAAGAGTATTACTTCCAACATTAAAGATTATTTATGATAGAGATAAAGAAATAGAAAATTTTACAGCAACTACTTATTATAAATTAATAAGTAATTTTAAAAATATCCGTAATGAAGAATTTGAAGGATTATATTATGAAAATGAATCTGAAAAATTCGATAAAAAAGAAGATTTAAGTAGATTACTTCCATTACTTGAAGGAAGTACTGCAAGAGTTATTGATAAACAGACGGAATTAAAGAAAGAATATCCACCTTATTTATTTAATTTATCAAATCTTCAAGGGTATATTACTAGTAAGTATAAGGGATGGACATCTGACAAAGTTTTAAAGGTTGCACAATCCCTTTATGAAAAGAAACTTACAACATATCCTAGAACAGCAAGTGTTGTATTAGAAGAAAGTTTAGTAGATAGGGCAAGAAAGGTTTTAGAAACACATAAAGCTGGACTTTCTTATGAGAATGAAATCAAGTTCACACAATCAAAAAGAATATTTGATAGTTCAAAGGTAGAAAGCCATAGTGCAATAACTCCTACATATATTAAGCCATCTGGACTTAGTGCAGATGAAAAAATCGTATATGAAGCTATAAAGAATAGATTTATAATGCAATTTATGCCTATAGCTCAATATGAAGAAACTAAAGTAACTCTTAAAAGTAATAATCCTGAAGTAAAAGGAACATTTATTTCAAAAGGTAAAGTTAAGCTTGTAGAAGGATGGAAGGTAGTAGAAAAAATAGAAAGTAAAGATGTTATCCTTCCTAAAATAGAAGTAGATGAAAATGTAGATGTAATTAAATCAAAGGTAAGTTCAGTTACTAAAAAACCTCCAAAGCATCATACAGAAAAAACACTTCTTAGGGTTATGGAGACTTGCGGAAAAGGTGTTGAAGGAAAAGAAGATTCTGAAGAAATGATGCAGGCTATATTAAGTGGATTTAGTATAGGAACACCAGCCACAAGAGCTGAAACTATAAAAAAACTTAAAGATATAGGATATTTAAAAACTAAGGGAAAAAGTCTTATATGTACAGAGCTTGGAAGAAATATAGTTGAAATATTCCCAGTAAAAGAGCTTCTTGACCTTGAATATACGGGAAGACTCGAAAAAACTCTTTCAGATATTGAAAAAGGAAAGTTTGCAAAGAATGATTTTATGAAGCTAATCACAGATTTTACTATAAAGTCTGTAGAACTTATAAAAAATGATACAGGAGCTTTATCTAGATTTAAGGTTGAAATACCTGAAGATGTTGAAAATATAGGCCCATGTCCAATATGTGGGAATCCTGTAGTAGAAACTGAAAAGGGATTTAGCTGCAGTAATTGGAAGAATGGATGTAAGTATACTATATGGAAAGATGATAAGTATATAGCTTCTTTTGGTAAGAAAGTTTCTAAAGAAATGGTACAGCTTCTTTTAAAGAATGGTAAGGTTGGATTTAGAAATTTAAAGAGTAAAAAAGGTAATACTTTTTCTGCATATTTCAGATATGAAAGAAACGAGCAGACAGGTTATTTAAATTGGAAAATAGAATTTATTTAATATTTAAAATAAATAGATTAAGATGAGGATAAGTTATTAGCCTCATCTTTTTTCATAATAAAGTTTATTGTTGTGAAAGAATTCAGTATAAGAAATAGAGTATATGAATAGAAAAGTAAGAATATATTTTACTAGTGTTATATTATTTATCATTAGGAGGACAAAAATGAATAATGTTAAATTGGTGAAAAAGCTGACTATATATTTTTTGCCAGTAGTATTAGCTCATATTATATTTACACTTATAGATAAAAGTATTCAATTAAAAAATAATGATGTAGATATTAGATTAAGTATTATACACTTATCAATATATTTCTATTTTTTTGTTATACCTATATATTTAATGATTGTAAATGTTGCTTACAATGTTAAAAAGGAAATGAAAGCCTATTATGATGATATTAAACTTGGAGCTATTAGTATAGTATGTGCAAATATATTAGTACTAATAATAAATATTATTTCATTTTGCTTTACAAGATTTTCAGACGTAAATATTTTAATTGAATTTTTTATTATACTTATACCAGAATTAATAATGTTTGGAATGATAAGCTTCTTGGGAGGATATTTAGTAAAGAAAGAAGATGATGATTTTGAAGAAGAAACCTTAGAAGGACTTACGATTCCTAAAAGAGAAGTGGAGTTTTATAAAAATAATGAAATATGTGATGGAATAAAAGATCAATCTGATGAAATATTAGAAAAAGAAGAAATTAAAGAAAATATAGAAAAAGAACAAGACCAGTATGAATCAACTAAAAATGAAGTAAAAGAGGATGAAGAGATTGATGATAAACCGATAGTATTAGATATAAATAATTGGGATGAAATAGAAAAGGAAATACAGAATGACGATATAAATGAAAATATAAATAAAATTGATAAAGAAGATAATAATAGCTAATAGTTGAAGTAAAACGAACAATATTAAATAATATTTCATATTATACACCATAAATATTATTAGGAGATGTACTTAATGAAAAAGGGATCAAAAGTATTACTTTCAATAATAACAGTTTTTTTAGTTATACTTTCAATGCTAGGGTGTAGTAGTGGAAAATCAAATGACGGGAAGATAAAAGTAAGATTAAATGAAGTAACTCGGTCAATTTTTTATGCACCTATGTATATAGCTATTGAAAAAGGATATTTTGCTGAAAATAATATTGAAATTGATTTACAGACAGGACAAGGTGCTGATAAGGTAATGCAGGCTGTTTTAAGTAATTCTGCAGATATTGGATTCTGTGGACCAGAACAAGTTATTTATATTAATAATCAAGGAAGAGAAGATTATCCTGTCTTATTTGCTCAGCTTACTCAAAAAGATGGTTCTTTTTTAGTAGGGAGAGAAAAAACTAATAATTTCAATTGGAATGACATAAAAGGGAAAAATGTTATTGGTGGAAGACCTGGCGGTGTTCCTGCAATGGCATTAGAATATGCTATGAAAAAAAATAATATTATACCAAATGTAGATGTAAATATGGTTACAAATATTGATTTTGCAGCTACAGCAGGAGCATTTAAAGGCGGAACTGGAGATTATGTAGCATTATTTGAACCTACAGCTTCAGTAATTGAAAAAGAAGGTAGTGGAAAGATTTTAGCATCTATAGGTGAAGAAACAGGTCTTATTCCATATACATGTTATTTTACTACTAAATCTTATATGAATAAGAACCCACAGGTAGTAGAAAACTTTACAAAGGCAATATATAAAGGACAACAATGGTTTTTCAATAGTTCTACAGATGAAATAGCAGAATGTATAAAGCCATATTTTCCAGGAACAGATGCGGATACAATAAAGACAGTTATTGATAATTATAAAAATATAGATGCATTGGCTCATAATCCAGAAATAAAAGAGGAAAATTTAAATAGGCTTATGGATATAATTCAAGATTATGATTCGGGTTTAATGCCACAAAGACCAAGATTTGATAAGATTGTTGACAACTCGTTTGCACAAAAGGCTATGAAATAGTTGTTATAGTCAAAAGAGTATAAGGTGGTGTTAATATGAGCTTATTAAAAATAAATAACATGTCAATGAACTACCATTCAATAAAGGGAGAAACAAAAGCTCTTGAAGATGTGAATTTTGAAGTTGAACAGGGTGATTTTATATCTATATTAGGCCCTTCAGGATGTGGAAAATCTACGTTATTAAATATAATCAGTGGTCTTTTAGAACCTTCATCTGGTGAAGCACTTTATAATGGAGATAATATAAAAGAGCATTTAAATAAGATAGGATATATGTTTCAGAAAGATCATTTATTTGAATGGTATACTGTGTGGGAAAATGTTACATTAGGGCTTAATATAAAGAAACAGTTAAATGAAAAGACAAAGGAAAATATTAATAATCTTTTAGAAATTTACGGATTATCAAAATTTAAAGAACACTATCCAAGTGAACTTTCTGGTGGAATGAGGCAGAGAGTAGCGCTTATAAGAACTTTAGCATTAAATCCTGAAATATTATTTTTAGATGAACCATTTTCAGCACTTGATTATCAATCCAGATTATTAGTATGTGATGATGTATATAAGATAATAAAGCATGAAAAAAAGACGGCAATAATGGTGACTCATGATATAGCAGAGGCTATATCTATGTCACAGAAAGTAATTGTACTAACAAAAAGACCAGCAACAGTTAAGCGTAAAGTTGAAATTACCTTCAGTTTAGATAATTTAACTCCTTTTGAAAAAAGAAAACAACCAGAATTCAGCAGTTATTTTAATGAATTATGGAAGGAGTTGAATAGTGATGACTGAGGATAAAAAACAAAATATATATAGCAATTCCAATTTAAGTGAAAGTATAAGTAGTGAGCATAAGGCATATTTAAAGAAATTAAATAAATCGAAGAGAAGAATAATAATATCTCGATTTTTAATTTTGATAATATTTATTGCATTATGGCAGGTGGCAGCTAGTTCAAAATGGATAGATCCATTTTTAACATCAAGTCCAAGCAGAGTTATAGATTCATTTATAACGTTATATAAAGATGGTAGTCTTTTTAAGCATATTGGAGTTACTTGTTATGAGACAATACTTGGATTTTCACTAGGTACAATATTAGGTGTATTAGTAGCAATAATATTATGGTGGTGTCCTAATATATCAAAGATATTAGATCCTTATTTAGTAGTTTTGAATGCTTTACCAAAGGTTGCTCTAGCACCAATAATTATATTCTGGATTGGAAATGGTATGCCAGCCATAATAGTAATAGCACTTTTAATATCTGTTGTTACAACAATAATAAGTGTATTAACTGGTTTCAATGAGATAGATAATGAAAAGATAATGCTTATGAAGACATTTAGAGCGTCAAAACTTCAAATTCTCCGCTACTTAATTTTTCCGTACTCAATACCAACTTTTATTTCTGCTTTAAAGATAAATGTAGGACTATCATGGGTAGGAGTTATTATGGGAGAATTCTTAGTAGCCAGAGATGGACTTGGTTTTTTAATAGTTTATGGTGGTCAAGTTGCACAACTAGATACAGTTATGATGAGTATTGTTATATTATCAGTGATTGCTTTTTTTATGTATGAAATAGTTGCATGGTTAGAGAAAAAAGTTTCAAGATAGATATATTATTTTGTACAGTTGGTTAGATAATAACTAGAACTAGCTGTACTTTTTTGTGAAAAATACGCTTTGAATTTGCTGGTAAATTATTTGGGTTTATGAAAAAAGGTGAGGAGAGAGATAAGAAAATAAAAAAAAGAAATATGAAAAAATATAAAAATATCAAAAATGTTATAGAAAATGAAGGATTAATTAACAAATTATCATATGAGTGGATATTTTTAAAAAAATAATAAAATGATTTTAAAATATAGTTTTAGAGAAGATTTATCTAATAAAGCTATATTTTTTT
Source organism: Clostridium sp. (assembly GCA_003539755.1). Taxonomy (GTDB): domain Bacteria; phylum Bacillota; class Clostridia; order Clostridiales; family Clostridiaceae; genus Clostridium. The sequence goes on along the minus strand of DPOH01000208.1, from coordinate 10,162 downwards.
TATCTATTATTTAATTAATTATATAAATTTTTGCTATTTGAACCAAACTAGATTTGTAGATAAAATTAAAAAATATGTTAATATGAACTAGGTTTAATTAATATGGTTTAATAGGGAGGTAAACATGAAATTTTTAAAGGAATATGGGATTATAACATTAGGTAATATTTTGATTATTATTGCATTTGAATTTTTCTTTTTTCCAAATCAGATAGCGTCTGGTGGAGTATCTGGTCTGGCTTTGGTAATAAATAACATGCTTGGGATTGAACCAGGAATTATAATGATCGTTTGTAATATTATCCTATTTATATTGGCATTTGTATTTATAGGTGGGAATTTTGGAGTTAAGAGTATGTATGCAGCATTTAGCTTATCTATTGCATTATCCGTATTGGAAAAGAAGTATACATTTGTTGCATTAACTGATAATTTAATGCTAGCATCTATATTTGGAAGTGCACTTTTGGCACTTGGAACAGTTATAATGCTTACTCAAGATGCTACTACAGGTGGAACAAGTATTACAGCTAAACTATTAAATAAGTATGCTAATATAGATTTTGGTAAAGCTCTTTTAATATGTGATTCAATTGTAATAATGATGGCTATGTATACATTTGGTATAGAACTTGGATTATTTGGTTTACTAAGTGTATATCTTACAGGTACATTAATCGATAAATTTGTAGATGGATTAAATATATCAAAACAGGTTATGGTATTTACAAGTAAAGAAAAGGAAGTATCTAATTATATAATTAATGACTTAGATAAAGGATGTACTGTATTTCATGGAAAAGGTGGATATACAGGAAAAGAAAATTATGTTGTTTTAACGGTTTTGACAAGATCTAAGTTTATGAAATTGAAGCAGTTTATAAAAAATAATGATCCAGATGCATTTGTTACAGTAAATGATACAAGTGAAGTTTTAGGAAAAGGATTTAAGAGTCTGGCAGAATAAGAAGATAGAATTTGTTATAAAGAAAACAAGTTTTTTATATAAAATGGGAAGGAATATAATGAAAGATGATTTCTATATTATTTAGAAATCATCTTTTTTATATTGTTATGTCTATACTTAATTATACAAAAATATTAATTATTATTATTTTAATTAGACTGATTTTTTAATATCTACAGAATTATTATTTTTATAAATTAAAATACGTTTTTTGATTATAAGATATATATATGAAACAACAATAATTGATATTAAAATAATTAATTCAGAGATTATAAGTTGTATCCAGTTATTATATCGTAAAATTGTATAATCTAATTTTACAAGAAATTGTATAACAGCAGCTTGGAATATGTATAAGTATAATGAATTTTTACCCAGCCATGTGAATATAGTTTTTCTATTTGCAAATATAAGTAGAAGGAAATAGCACATAGTAAATCCGCCAATATAATGGAATATTCTAACTAAAAATGGATATAGAGCTCTTTCTGTAAAGAAAGTATAATCAGAATATTCGAATAAAAAATCTACCTCAGTAATATTTCTAAATATAAATAATATTATTGAAACTGCTAATACACCTATTCCTAAAGGAATAGTATACTTCTTGAATTTCTCAATAAATAAATCTTTATTAAAAGCCATTCCAGCAATAAAAAAAGGAAGGAAGAAAAATATTCTAGAAATACTTGCGTATGAGCCTATGCTTCCATCAAAGCCTACCAATAATGAACAAATAATTGAAATAATTATGGCGTGTTTATAATTTTTTATGTAATCAGATATTATATACCATACAGCTAATGCAAGTAGGTACCATAATGTCCAGCTAGGATAGAATAGTTGAAATTTAATGGTTCTTTCCATGATAAATCTATTGAATAGAAAATAAAATATCTGAGCTAAAAGATATATTTTTGTTGTATCTATTACTTTCTGTTGGGTTGTACGGCTGCTTTTTTTACAAAAATATCCTGATATAAATGTAAAAAGTGGCATGTGAAACATATATAAGAATAATATTAAATAATGAGGATTTACATTTGTAGGATAGATATATTCAAGTGAATTACCTATAATTACACAAGTGATGAGGAATCCTCTTAAGTTATCAAAATAATTATCACGTTGTTGCATGAGATAAATTCTCCCTTTCATCTTTAGTTAAATATGATTAAAAAAATCTAAGTTTTATATTACTTAGATTTTTGAGCTTCAAGCTGTCTACGCTTTTTTGTTTTCTTTTTTGTAACTGAAAAGCCAAAAGAACCAATAGGGTGCTTTTGTAATGGGAAGTATTCTCCATGACAATATGCCATAACATTTGCATTTTCAAAATGAATCTTACCTTTTTCATCAAATAGTGATTCATCAACATGAGAGCCAACTACTTCAGCAATAAACATATCATGAGTACCAAGTGGGATTATTTGTTTTACTTTACATTCTATATTTACATGACATTCATCAATATATGGCACAGAAACGTGAGTACTTTCTTTTAAAGTGAATCCCATTTCTTTTATTTTATTAAATTTTTTTCCACTTTTAACGCCGCAATAATCTGTAGCCTTAACTAAATTAGTTGGTGGCATATTCACTACAAATTCCATAGTTTCTTTTATGTATTCATAAGACAATCTTTCTGGTCTTACTGAAATATAAAGCATTGGTGGTTTTGTATTTATTGTACCAGTCCAGCCTACTGTAAAGACATTTGTTTTACCTTCTTTATTTTTTGAAGTTATCAAAACAACAGGAACAGGATTTAAAATAACACTACCTTTAAATTCAACTTTATCCATTGTATATTTAGCTCCTTAAATCTTAAAATAAAATTTTTTGCAGACCAATATAATTAATATCGTATATTGCTTAAATATTTATGATTATATAATATCATGTTTTATTATTTATATCCAATAATTAAGGTTATGCATACTAAAAGAGAATAATTAAATTAGAAATAATAGAACGCTTTAAATATAAAAAGGCAATGAAAATAATCATTACCTTTTATTTTTTTAAATTAATATCTTCTTCTTCTTGAATAGCCTCTTCTTCTATTTCTAGAATTTGAAGCAGCATTTTTGATTAATATAATTAATGTCACTATTATAACAATAACAGCAATTGTTGCAAGATAAATAATTATATTATCTTTTAATAATTTTCCGAAACTTATATCGACAGTACCTGTTACTGGTTCTTGGAAGTTTCTTGTTGAATATGTTAATTCAGTATTCTTATTAAATAATAATTTCCATGCACTTGCATCAGCTATGTTATAAGTTATTTGCGAGTCTTGTTCATTTATTGGATTTTGATAATAATAAACATCTTGAGTTAACTTTAATGGAACAGTTATAGTCTTAGTTGGACCAAAGAATCCAAATGTTTTATATTGAAGATCAGTAGTTCCAACTTCATCACCAGCAGATTTATACACTACTTGTTTTGCTGCGAAACTGTAGTCCATAATTTTATCCATGTCATTAAACTTAGTCATATCGTTGTTATCAACTTGTCTGCTCTTAAGTACTACACCAATGATTTTTCTGCCATCTCTTTCATAAACAGCAGCTAAACATCCACCTGCAGCATTTGTTAATCCAGTTTTACCGGCAATGTTACCATTTTTGTTAAGCCCTAAGTTTCTGTTTTCAAGTAAAACTTTAGCTCCGTTAACATCTATAGAAGACTTTTCTAGCTCCATAGTTTGTCTTTCCCAATCATTTTCAAATGCTGCTTTAGTAATTAAAGATAAATCATATGCAGTTGTATAGTGATTTTCATCATGTAATCCATTAGCAGTAACAAAATTACTGTGAGTTGCACCTAATTCTTTAGCTTTTGCATTCATCATATCAGCAAAGGCAGTTGAACTTCCAGCAACATTATCTGCAATCATATATGCAGTATCATTACCAGAGAATAAAAGAAGACCTTTCATAACATCATCTGCAGACATTTTATCGCCAATTTTCATGGTATTATGCATAAAGTTGATGTTTATTGAGTATTCTGGTTGGTCTTTTGCTGATTGAGTATATTCTAATTCATCACTTTTTTGTTTATTTTCAGCTAGTAGTAAACCAGTTAAAAGTTTTGTAGTACTAGCAGGATATCTTTTGCTATCTGCATCTTTTGCGTAGATTACTTCACCAGTATCAAAATCCATTGTTATAGCTGATTGAGCATTGATCTCAGGTAAAGTGTCTTGTGAACTATCTGTGCTTGTTGATGTTGTATTTGTTGCTGCATTTCCTTTCACAGCTCCTAAAGGGCTAAGTAGGGAAATGGAAAGTGTTAAAATAAGTGTCTTTAATAGTAAATTTTTTTTCAAGTCAAACCTCTCCGCTTCTAAATTTAAATGTATTTAAACATGTCTAGTATAACATTTATAATACTTAATAACAATAAAGTTTAGGCATAAATTTAGTAATTGAGCAAATTTCATATTTGCTCATCGGCTAAATATCTAGTTTTGATTTTAAATAAAAAGGAAGATCACCCCAAATGTTGAATTAAATAAGTAGCAACAATCCACAACAAAAGGAGTGATCTACTTATGTATATTCAACAAGAATGTTTATTTTCCTTTGAAGAAATTTTAAATTTTCAACCAAAATCAAAATTAGAAATGATTTTATCTGAGTTATGTTTTGATAACTTGATTTCAGAACTCAGAAAATTACACACTACGTGTGGTCCGAAAGGGTATCCGGTTGAAACATTAATTAATGCATTTATAGCAATGCAAGTAGAACGAATACCCACTTTAACAGATTTATCAGAAAAATTGAAAACTAATCCAATTCTAAGATATTGTTGCGGTTTTAAAGTATTAGGTAAAACACCATCGACAGCAACGCTTAGCAGATTTTTAACTAAACTATCAACTACTACTTCACTTGAGCAAGAATTCCACAACCTTGTTAAAAAAGCAATAGATATAGGAATTATTGAAGGTTCAGAAGTAGCAATAGATTCAACTAAAATTGATGCTTATGAAAAATCCAAACCTAAAAGTCACTTAAAAAATGATGGTAAATCAGCTGACTGGGGCTGTAAAAATGATACTGATGGCAATAAAATCAAATGGTTTGGTTATAAACTACACATTTTATGTGATTGTAAGAGTGAATTGCCATTAAGTATATTACTATCTCCAGCAAGCTATTATGATGGTGAATTAGCTAGACCTTTAATAAAAAAATATTTAACTCAGTATTCAGGTGTTCTAAATACTAAATATTATTCAATGGATTCTGGATATGACCAAGAAAAAAATTATACCTACATCCTTAATGAAGTTAAAGCTATCCCAATAATTGCTTACAATAAGCGTGCAGCATATGCTCCGCCGGAAGGTTTTAATGAAGATTTTCAACCTATTTGTTCTATGGGATATCCGCTTACTTATTGGGGCAAAGATGGAAATTATCTTAAATATAGATGTCCCCATATAACTGGTAAGACAAATTGCCCAGAAGGATCATGTTGGTGTAGTAGCTCTAACTATGGATATTGTAAAAAAATAAATATCAACAATAATCCACGACTTATTTCATATCCACCACGACATTCTGAACACTTTATACATCTTTATAATAAAAGAACTTCTGTTGAAAGATGTAATTCGAGACTTAAAGAATTATTAAATGTCGATAATCTGCGTTCAGCAGGAATACTTAAAGCTAAGGTATTTGCCTTATTAAATTGTATTGCATTAGTTTCTGGCACTATATCTGTAAATCGTGTTAAAAATAATAATTTATCTGTGGCATAAAACCAAATTGCAAAAAAAGGTAATTAAGATTACCTAGCTTTGCTATCGGCTTTTTTAGAAAAAATTCCAAAAGTTATCCACAGATTTAGATATTTCTATTATGAAATATCCTCAATTATGAATTATGGATTATAAAATTTAATTTAAGATTGGATGTGTACTTATGAACTCATACGAATATCTAATTGATGAATGTTATAAACAAGGAGTTAAAGTAATAGAAAAAAAATTTAAAAGCAAGGCTAAGGGATTATGGAAAAATAATAAAATAGGCATAAGCAAGGACCTATTAACTAATGCGGAAAAATTATGTGTACTCGCTGAAGAATATGCACACTATTTAACTTCATATGGAAATATATTAGATTTAAGTGACATATCTAATTTAAAACAGGAAAATAAAGCAAGATCTTATGCATATGAAAAACTATGCAGTATTCCAAAGATAGTTCATGCTATAAGAAATGGAGCAAATAATAAATATGAAATTGCTGAATATCTAAATGTAACAGATAATTTCTTAGCTGATGCAATAAAACATCACAAATGTAAATATGGCTTATTCTATAAGCACGAAGATATATTAATAAGTTTTGAACCAACTTTTATGATATGTGAGGCTTAAACTATTATTAAGGATGGTTTCTATTCCAGATTCAACATTAATGCAGTTAAAATCCTATAATAAAAACCATCCTACTTTAATGATAAAACTAACAGAATAATTATTGCTATTTTCCAAAATTTTTGCCGTCAAAGCAAAAACATTCTAAAATACATATCTAAGAGTATAATTTATAATATAATGCAATAATATACATATTATCATTATAAATTCTTTGACTTATATTCCCCAATATGATAAAAGACCAATGATTATAATAGTACTTATTGGTATACATACGGAATTAACCACTCCTGCTAATCCCTCATCACAACCAGACTCTCCTGTAAAAATTGGAGCTAGTGATGGTAATGGTCCAAATAATAATATAACAACAACTCTCCTCACTTCAACTTCAAATGGTAATAAAAAGAATGCTGTTAATGCAAAAATAGCTGCAAAACCATATCTTAAGATAACGATTTTACCTACTTGTACCATCTGCTCTTTACGTAAATTACATTCAAATACAAGACCTATCATAAGCATAGATAAAAATGCATTTCCAGAACCTAAAGTTGATGTGATTTTAAACACAAAACTTGGTAGTTTTATATTTAAAATTGTTATTATAAACATCACTAAATATGTAACAAATGGTACAGAGGAAAATATCTTCTTCGTAAAAGATGCAAGGCTTGGCTTATTTTTTCCATCATTTTTAACTAAAGAAGCTAAAGCATATGTTCCTCCTGTACACATAATAGAATTTCCAATATCAAACAAACTTGATACTCCAACTCCAACGGAACCTAAAAAACTCTGAATAAATGGAAGTGTAAAACACCCTACATTATATCCAGCTAAATTAATCATATTAAATGCTTTTTCGTCTTTGTCTTTTCTCAATGCTGCTAATAAACCTACTCCTGACATAATCACGCTGCAACCCAATCCTATTAGCACAATAACAAAGAGAGATTTGTCCATATCAAAATTTTCAAATCCTGTTATAAGTGCGCCTGGAAGTGTTAAATTCATGACTATTCTACTTACCACCCTATAATCATCTTTTTTAAACAATTTAATCCTTTTCAAAGTATATCCCAAAATTATAATTAATACTAAACTAAATGCCTTCAACAATACACTGCCCATAACTTACTCCTTATCACTTTACTTAAAAAACACACATAACTCTTTAATGAAAACGTTTTAGATGCACTTAACAATTTTTTATTTAACTTTACTACTATTTATAAATATTATAACACAAACTTCGTCAAAATTTTATCTTTTAAATCACAAAAAACTCTGTAATTTCAAAAATAATCATCGTTATTAAATCTTATTAAATAATATATTTATGTTTTTATTATGCTAATCAAGAGTTGAACACTTAATAAAAAAGAAACATGACGTAAGCGTAAAAGATTTTACGCTTACGTTATGTTAATATAGTCAGATAAAATATTTGGCTTTAAAAAAACATCTTATCTTATATTAAGAGTAAGATGTTTAGTCATATTTATTTTTCCTTTTTTCTATTCAAATTTCTTACAGATACAAATTCTGAAGTAGTATCTTCAGGGTCAATATATTCATAATCTCCCTGTTTATTTTTCTTTAACCCTAATGATGTCATCTTCTTTTTAGTGTTTGTATATTTACTGCTCATACTAGTCACCTCTTAAATATAGATTGGCCAGATTTCAAAATGTTTATGTATGGTATTTTGTACTTTTCAATCCATGTATTTATGAATAAGGACTTTAGATTTAGGAAAGCAGTCTGTCTATATATTTATTAAGACTGTTTTTTATATAATTATTTAAAATAACCTTGTCTGCTGTGTTTCTTCTACTTTAAATCTTGCTGAATCTATTATTTGAAGTTCTTCTTTGTTATATTCTTCTCCTTTTGCATGTTCTGCTTTTAAATATTTCATTCCTGTCTTTATTTTTGAAGAAACAAGTTTTAGTACATAAATATTATCAAATCTATTGTAGATTGAATCACCACCAAGACCTGTTAAACATATAAGCTGTGTATTGCTTTTCTTTGCCACATCCATAAGTGGTCTTAAAAGATGAGCTGCATTAGTCTGTGCAAATGGGTTATCCATAATTAATACCTTACCTTCTTCTTTTCTTGAAAAAATATCATTTTCATCTTTTCTCATATATGAGAGAAGGCTTGATAATATAACAAAGGCCGAGAGGAATCCTTCTCCCCCTGAATTGGAAGAAACCTCATTCCAGCTTATCTGTCTCTGCTTATCCTCTTCAATTTTATATAGTTTTATATTAATTGAAGATAAAGATACAACTTCATCATATAGCTTTGATGTATTTATGGTGTTGCTTATAATTTCTTCAATACTTTCATTTTTTTCAAGAGTTATTATACATTGGTTTCTCAGCTGTTCAATATAATTTTTAAGTTTTACCTTATAAAGATCTTGATTTTCACTCCAGTCAGGTACGATTACATTAAGCATTTTTATTCTCTTGCCTTTTATATTTATACTTGAATTGCTGTCTATTTTAGAAATATTATCATGGATTATTTCTATATAATCAAGAAGATTTCCCAATATATTGTTTTGCTCTTCTTCAATGAGATTAATATCACAGCTTAATTTTTCCATAAGCTTATCATATGATTCATTAATCATATTGAGCTGTTCATTAAATTCATTAGGTTTTGAAACTAAACTTAATAGCGTTTCTATAGGTTCCTTAAAGAAAGATTCCTCTCTAAATTCATCATTAGATTGAATCTTGTAAACTGCCCTTTGAAGACTATTTTCATTTTTACCTTCATCACTTTTCAGCTTTGAAATATCTCTTTTCATCTTTCCTAAAACTTCATCTAAATCATTAATATTAATACAAACTTCTATTTTTTCTTTAATAGGAATATTATCATATTCGCTTATACTGCTTAATGAATTTTTTATTTTTGATATACTCTCATTAATCTTTAATAATTTATCTTTATTTTCTTTAATTTTTAATTCTATTTCAGCCTCTTCCTCTTTATAGTTCTTATAAAAAATCAAACTTCTATCCTTTGGCTTCTCATATTCAAAAGTCTCTTTCAAATCTTTATAATATTTTAATAATGTCTTTTCTATAAACTTAAGCTCTCCCTTTAAGGAACCTATTTCATCATCAATATTCCTTATTACCTTTTCAGTTTTTTCAAGATTATCTTCTACTTCATTTTCCTTGTATACATCATGACTTCAGTTGCAACGATAGAGCCATGTTGCGCCCATTTTCGGTTACTGAAAGCCATTTGACATTCATCCCAACAACAAATACTCCCCTGCGCTTCAGCGACCTCATACCAATCTGTATAGTGAGTCATCGGGTACGAATCTTTTAAACCATAATTCGAAAATAATCTTATGTCCGCGCCCTTCTCCGCTGACTTCTGTTTCCAATAATGAGCTAAAACAGACATAATAAACGTTTTCCCTTGTCCTAGTGGCCCTTGTATAAACATATGATGCATTTACTTCTTACCTACCTTTTCAGCCATTAGAATCGGTTTTGGTGGCTTTGGTATTAATGCTTCAATTGTCTTAATAAAGTAATCTGGGTCAGCAACATGAACTTTACTTTTCATAATAAATTCTATGATCGGCTCATATGGATTTTCTTCACCATGAAGATATGTATTCTCTCCCAACTTTCTTAGCAAGATAATGCCCCGTATTTGCGCTTCTTGTAACTCTTGGGCATTCCCTTGCATTTCCTCCAAAACTTGCTTTACATCGCTTATATGC
>DPOH01000087.1 GCA_003539755.1 Clostridium sp. | reverse complement strand
GAGTAAGTCCATTGTAAATTTGTTTTTGGAATATTAAGAAAATAATTAAAGCTGGAATTATTGTAATAAGTACTCCTGCACAAATATAATTGTACTGACTTCCATAAGGACCAGTAAATGTATAAAGTGCTGTTGAAATAGTTCCTAAATCTTTAGATTGAAGATATAAATTTGATAAATAATATTCGTTATAAACTGCTACACTCTTTAATATCATTACAGTAACAATTGCTGGTCTTAGTAATGGAAATAATATTTTAAAGAAAACTCCAAAATATGTGCATCCATCTAATATTGCTGATTCATCCAATGATTTTGGAAGACTTTCAAAGAATTGAAGGAATATATATATTGAAATTACATCAGTTCCTGTCATTACAATCATATATCCTACAAGAGAATTTACTAAATTTAAGCTATACATTATTTGATAAACTGTAACCTGAGTTGCTATTCCTGGAATAAATGTAGCAAATAAGAATAAGTTTCTAATAAGTGCATTACCTTTAAACTTAAATCTATTTAAAACATAAGCTATCATAGCTCCCATTAATACAGATGCTGTAACAACAACAATTAAAACTATAAGTGTATTTTTAAAACCATTAAGCATATTAGCCTTTTTAAATGCAATTACAAAATTTTCAAAATAAGACCAACTTTTTGGTAAATCCATAGCACTTGTAGTCTGATATTCTTCATCAGTTTTAAGTGCTGTAATAATGCACACTGCTACTGGAATAACTGCTACTAATGAGCCTAATGTTAAGCAAAAATACTTTAATACTTTTAATATTATGGATACTAAATTTTTACGCTCCTTCATTGGTATTTACCTCCCCATTTTGTTCTGCTAACTTCTCCATTAGTTTTTTCTTCTTTTTCTCTTTTCTCTTTTCCTTATGTTCTTCATCGATCCAGAAATTAACTATAAGCTTTTGAGCAATTGTACATATTACTAAAATGACAAGAAGAACAATTGCCATTGCAGAAGCAAGTCCTACTTTCTGATTTTCATGTGCAATTCTATTCATAATTACAAAATAAGTTCCTGTTCCCATTGTTCCGTTTGTAATTACATAAGGTGGTTCAAATGCACTTAATGAACCTGTAATTGATAATATTAAATTTAATATTACAATTGTCTTTATACTTGGAAGCATTATATATAAAAATCTTTGGAACTTATTTGCTCCATCAATATCTGCTGCTTCATATAATTCCTTATCAACAGACATTATTGCACCAATAAACAATACCATGTTCTGACCCATATATCTCCATACTGATGTTGCTGCAAGAGATATATTATTAATACTTGTATCCTTTAGCCAGTAAGGAAGATTATTTAAGTCAAAACCTATAGCTTGAAGTACTGTATCTAAAACAGCTCCTCTTGCATAGAAAAATTTAAATATAAATCCGACTGCTATTCCTCCTATAAGATATGGAAAGAACATTGCTCCTTTAAAGAAAGTTTCGCCCTTAGTCTTAAAACTTAAAATACTAGCAAAATATAAAGCTATTCCTAGCTGTACAAAAGATGCTCCCATATAATACAAGCTAAGTTTTAATGCTTTAAAACAATCATCACGTTGAAATACATCTACATAGTTACGTAACCCTACCCACTGTCTTGGACCAATATATTTCATATCATAAAAACTAAATTGCATCATCTTGAAAAAAGGTAGGTAAGTAAATGTAAATAACAATATCAACGGTATAAGCATAAAACTCACTATTACCAATCTTTTTTGAAACTTCGAACTTTTTATATATCTAAGAATCTTAGACTCCTTAAATCTTTCTTTATTTACATTATTATATCTATTACTTACTCTTTGAGCTTCATTCATATTTACCTCCACTATTTTATACAGACCCTAAAACTGCGTCATCACATTTTATAAACTCAAAATTTATTTTTGGCTTAGTCATAATTAGCTACACAATTAAGAGTCTGTACAATATACTAATTAATAATTATTATTTATTTACTTCAACATTTAACTTTTGTTGAGCTGAAGTCCATTTTTCATTCCATTCTTTCATAAGATCATCAAATGATTTTGTTCCATTTAATGCTGATTCTAATATTTCACAATCTGGATAATCATCTTTACTCAAACCTACTTCAGATTCATTATTTATATCATTAAATAATGTTTCTTCACCTTTTTTAGCTGGGTTATCTGCAATTAATTGAACACCTTTAAAATCTGATAATACATCTGGAAGATCTTTAGATTTTAATGCTGGTATACTTCCTTCATCATCATACATTGGTGATTCTTCAACAAGCCATTTTACATAAAGCATAGATGCAATCTTATTATCTTTTGAACTATTAACATTGATACCAAAAGAATAGTTTCCACCAGTTGAAGCATATTGTTTACCATTTACAGTTATAGGGAATGGCATATATGCAATATCATCAGGATTGCTTCCAGCATCTTTTGCTTGGTTAACAGCCCAAGATCCTAAAACCATACAACCAATTTCACCTTTGTTAATCATTCCTTTAGATGATTCCCAATCAGTTCCAGTAGGATCTTCTTCAACTAATTTCTTTTCTACTGCACTATATAATGTTTTATATACTGCATAAGCTCCAGTATTGTCACCTCTGTCTGCAAATGGATTCTTTGTGTGACAAATTGTATTATTCATATAATCAGGATCACCTGTAGCTGTACCTCCAATATAAGCATCCCATGCTCCCATTGGCCATCCACCAGCAAAGTTTGTATACATTGGAATTGCATCAGTATTATCCTTTATTTTTTGAAGATCACTTAAAAATTCATCAGGAGTCTTTGGCATTTCCTTTATTCCTGCTTTTTGCCATACTTTCTTGTTATATACTATTCCACTTGCTGTACCTCCATTAGCAATACCATATTGTTTACCATCGTATTGAGAAGCAACCCCAAAATTGTATATATTATCTAATTCACTTGCATCACCTAATGAAACAAAGTAATTTTGAATTTCACTTTTATCTAAAGTTGTTGGAATGAAACATACATCTCCCCATTCTTTAGTTGGAAGTCTCAATTGCATTGTTTGCTCATAATCTGTTATTCCTTCATAGTTAACCTTTATATTGGGATACTTTTCCATAAATTTTTTAGCATATTCTGCATAAACAGTATCTACTATATCTGTTCTATTAGTTAATACAGTTATATCTGCTTTAAGATCCTTATAATCTTCTCCTAATTTTATATCAGTTATTTTAGGAATATCATCTGAACTGCTACCCCCATAAGCTTTTGAACCACTAGTACTAGCACCAGAACCACAAGATACCATATTAAAAGCTAATGCTGATGATAAAATAATTCCTGATATTTTTTTGAAATTTAACATAAAAACTCCCCCTAACAATTTATTTTATAATTTTTTTGTTATATTCTTCCTTCAGTAGCATCTGTACCAACTAATTCGTTATGTTCTTTTATAAACTTAACAGTTTCATCTACTGTAGTAAACGCAAGACTAACATAAGTATCAGCTGATCCATAGTAAATAGCAATTCTTCCACTTTCAGCATCACATAATGTTGCACATGGGAAAATTACATTTGCTACAAATCCTCTCTCCTCATAGGATGTTTCAGGTGTAAGCATAAAGCTTCCAGCTCTATATAACACTTTTGATGGACATTCTTTATCTAAAATTGCTGCACTCATAGAATATACAAGTCCATTACATGTTCCTGTAACCCCATGATAGAATATAAGCCATCCTTCATCTGTTTCAATAGGTGCTGGACCACATCCAATCTTCACGGATTGCCACCATCCATTTCCACCTTTCTGCATAACTAATCTATGTTCTCCCCAATATTTTAAATCAGGACTTTTGCTCAAAAAGATATCTCCAAATGGAGTATGTCCATTATCACTTGGTCTAGATAAAAGTGCATATTTTCCATTTATTTTTTTAGGGAATAAAACACCATTTCTGTTAAATGGTAAAAATGGATTTTCAAGTCTTACAAAAGTTTTAAAATCCTTAGTTCTAGCTATTCCTATTGAAGCTCCATCAAAATCACCACACCATGTTATAAAATACTCATCTTCAACTTTTACAACTCTAGGATCATATGCATAAAGTGGCTCATAAGGTTGTCCATCTTCATCGACAAATTCAATTTTTTCCTTTTTAAAATACCAATATATTGCATCAGAGCTACATCCTAAATAAAGAAATGGTCTTCCGTTTATTGTCTCACCTCTAAATACCCCAATAAATTGTCCATTAAATGGTACAACTGCACTATTAAATATTCTAGCTACTCCATCTACTGGATTTCTATTTATTATTGGATTTTCTGAATACCTCCATATTGGTCCTTCAATATTACTTGGTTTTTCCTGCCAAGGTATATTAGGTATATTTTCTCCTATAATTCTAGTCATAGTTATATCTCCTTTTTTACACTTAATAGTTATATTTAATTTTCACACTTAATAAAGTGAATTATTTCTCCAGAATAATCACCATATAAATTCTTAATATTAATTCCAGCATTCATTAATGCTCCACCTGAATAAACTTCATTTGTATATTCATTTTTATACATTGCACTTTCATCAAGTCCCTTAAGTTTTATTCTTCTACTATGATAATTAGGTCTTCCAAGTACTTGAATGCAAGTGACAAGCACTTCACTTTTATCCTTAGCTACTACTGACCAACAGTCAAATTCATTATTCTCAGAATAATTTTCAATCCTGTAATAATCTCCAGTTCTTATGAGATCATTATATTTATGATACATTTTTATTTGTTCTGGTATCATATTTTTGTCTTCTTCTGATATCTTTGTAATATCAAGCTCATAGCCAAAAGTACCACTTAATGCTACATATCCTCTAGTTTTAAAAGGTGTTGTTCTTCCTACAGTATGATTAGGACAATCACTAACATGTGCACCTATAGTACTTAATGGATAAACCATTGCTGTACCTTCTTGAATTTTCAATCTTTCACAAGCATCTGTATCATCAGAGCACCATATTTGTGGACTATAATAAAGCATTCCTGGGTCAAATCTTGCACCACCACCAGAACAATTTTCTAATAATATATCTGGAAAATCAGTAGTAAGTCTATTCATTAACTCATAAACAGCAAGTACATACCTGTGATATATTTCTCCATGCTGATCAGAATTCATAAAACTGCTTCCTATATCAGTAAGCTGTCTGTTCATATCCCATTTGACATACTTTATGTTTGCACTAGATAATATTTTTCTTAAGCAATCATAAACATAATCAACTATTTCTTTCCTAGTCAAATCCAATACATATTGCTCACGGCATAAAGCAGGAGTACGTCCATAAATATGGATACACCAATCTGGATGCTTCTTATAAAGTTCAGAATCTGGCGAAATCATTTCTGGTTCAAACCATATTCCAAATTCTAATCCAAGTTTATTTACTTCATCTACTAGATACTTTAATCCACCTTTGATTTTATTTTCATTTACAACCCAATCACCAAGAGATGAATTATCAGAATTTCTATGACCAAACCAGCCATCGTCCATAACAAGCATTTCTATTCCAGATTTTGCTGCTTCTCTTGCTATATCAAGAAGCTTTTCTGTATCAAAATCAAAATATGTTGCTTCCCAGTTGTTAATTAAAATAGGACGTTTCTTATTTTTGTATTTTCCTCTTAACAAATGATTCCTATATAAATCATCGAATGTTCTTGTCATCTTACCTATTCCTTCATCTGAATACACCATAACAACTTCAGGAGTAGTAAATTCCATTCCAGCTTCAAGCTTCCATTCAAAATCTGTTGGATTAATTCCCATTAACACACGTGTTGTATTAAACTGACATCCTTCAACCTGCGCCAAAAAATTACCAGAATACACAAAATTAAATCCATAAACATTTCCATAATCATCTGTAGCATTAGAATCCATTAAAGCTATAAAAGGAGCATCCTGATGACTTGATTCACCCCTTACAGATCCAACAGATTGAGTTCCATAAGTCGCTTTTCTCCTATTTACATGTCTTTCTCTTGCCCAAGAACCATGTAAAGAAATCAAATCATAATTAATTCCATCAAAATCTAAACACA
This sequence comes from Clostridium sp., assembly GCA_003539755.1. GTDB lineage: Bacteria > Bacillota > Clostridia > Clostridiales > Clostridiaceae > Clostridium. The sequence goes on along the minus strand of DPOH01000087.1, from coordinate 891 downwards.
TTGATAAAGCTTTAGTAATAAATACTTTTTCATTTCCATCGTTTACAATACGCACATGTCTTGTTATAACATCAAGATTTTCAAAAACAGTATATACAAGAATTACTTTTAAATCTAAGAAATCATCTATACATGTTATTTCTAAAGTTGAACATTCATCCACATTTCCAAAGGTAGAAGGAAGTCCTTCAAGTTTCTTTTTTCCACTATAAATCTCATGAGAAAGGTATCTTAATTTACTCATTGTATTTCCTTTTTCATCTCTTATAGAAAAAGCTGTCTGTCTAAAATCTCCTATTCCATTAGTTGAATACTCCATTGGAAAACTGTCATAGAAACATACTCTGTCCCTATTATTTTTTGATGGCACAAATGGTGGTTCATCAATTCGCAATAAATAATTAAGATTTTCATCAATTATTTTCTTTCCAAAATAAACATGTCCTAAGAAGCCTTCATCATCTACAATGGAAATAACATAAGATGTACTATTTGCATCTAATTTAAAAATTCTATGATTATTAAAATAGTTAATACTCACATAATTCCTCCTTTTATAAAAATATTTGTCAATAAATTTTCAAAACCACAAGCTTAATTTAATTCATATTTAATTCATTAAATTGTTTACATTTCGTTATATTTTTGCCTTTCAAACTATTTATTAACTTAATTTAAGTATAGTAATGTTAATCTTTCTTGTCATCATACTATATTGCGTAATACATATGTATATTGACTTTTTTTTCTATAAAATATAAAATTATACTCATATTGAATTAATTAATATTATAATTCAAATTAATTCAAACAGATTAATTAACCAATTAATTAATTTATTAATTGATTAATTAACCAATCGACTTATTAATAAATTAAGCCATTTTAAGG
>DPOH01000300.1 GCA_003539755.1 Clostridium sp. | reverse complement strand
GTTATTCCGTAAATATACAAGCTATGAGATAGAATTGAATATTCATTAAATTGCTTTTAAATATTAAACTAAATGCTTACTTAAAATAAAAGGCATGCATACTTCGGAAAACTATGTTTAGCGAAATGATACATGCCTTTTTGTATACTACCGCTTGCTTAGTCCTATGTTTTATCTGCATGCGCTGGAGAAGGGCTTCGAAGAGCAGAAGAAACTACGTCCTGCGCTTCGCTGTTAAACTTTTGAATATCACTTTGCTATGTCCTACATTTCATCTTTTTGCTTTGGAGAAGAAGCTTTGAAGAACAGAAGAAATTCTGTAACAAGTAAATAATAAAGGATATTATGAAAAGAGCATAAATAATTAATAGATACAATAATGATGGAAAACTGCATATGTTTTTTAATAGAAGCTGTTGTAATATACGATAAGGAAATAAAAAAATAATTATAGAAATTTAGTTGACAAATAATATATAATATTTGTGGCTGAATTGCGCAAATTAGAAAACATATTAAGGGCACTATGGAGGTTAGCCGCTTCATAGTGTCTTTATTTTCAATTGTAAATAAATTTGATATGATACATATTATGGGATTTGCGATTAAATAAAAGTGAAGATGATAGTTATCGTGCAGTAAAGGACATTATCAGAATAGTTTAAGAACATATAAATAAGGGGTTACATAATAATATGGATTTCAAATTAAATATAGCCAAGCTTACAGAAACAATTGATGTTTATGGTAAGATATTAGACAAACTATCTGAAGAAAAAGAAAAGATAAACAATGCTTTAAACAGACTTTATGAACAAGGGTGGTCTGGACAAGCTAGAGATAAATTTAAAGAAATTCATAGGAAGAAACAGATGCTTTATACGGAAGTTGAAGAAAATATAAAGTATCTTAAAGATATACTAGAAAATGAAGAGAAGCCCAAGGCAGTAGAACTTAAAAAGAGAAGCGAGGATTTTGTAAACAAGGTAGCAAGAAATGGAGGTGGCTCTGGAGGAGGTACATCTGATGATGAAGGTACAATAACTTTATTGTATTCTGGTGTAGATAAAATTAATAATATAATAGATAACTGTACAGATAATCATTATAACAGGATGCAAAGACAGTATGATTCTGTAAATGACCTTTTGGGACAATTATGTTATACATCATTTGGAATTAGTGGTGATATAGATGAATGTTATGCCGCTGTACAGGAACAGACACATAATCTTAATGATTTTAGAGATTCCCTTGGAGCATATAACCAAGGTGTTATTGAAATGGAAGATAATCTTGTTTCAAAACTAAGCTTCATACAAGAAAGTACTAATATGTCCTTTAAAACAGATTATGATTCAGGAGTAAATGTAGATGCAGAAGTAGCACTTATATATATAAGTTCACTGCTAACAAAGAGAATTGATGAGCTTAGTGAGGATGAAAAAGCATATCTTGAAAAAGTTGAAAATATGCTGGGAGTAGAAAACTATAAGAAGCTTAAAGAATTAATATGGTCGTTTATGGTGGCTGAAATTCAGAATGTACATGTTGTAGATGAAAAGAAGCTACAGGATAAGTTTGACAGAATAAAAAGTTTGTTGGAAAATGATATTGTAATAAATGATCCATTAAAAATGAATACTATAAAACAATGGATGACTAATGACAGAAGAGTAAATCTGCCTTTACTTAGAAGTACAATAAGACACACAAATAAACAAACTGTACCTATTGATTATGCAGACCATATAAAAGATTCTATAAATTTAAGGAAAGCTCCAGGAGAAGATAAGTTAAAGTATTTATGTGACTTTTTATATGATAAGTTCATTGGACAAATCAAAAATATGAATACTAATATAGCTAAGATTAGTGGAATGGATTCTAAATATGCAGAATTGTATGGAGATTTTTCATCAGGAATACTTATGGAGAGTTTTGCTGCCATATCTGGAGCTGGAATTAAATCAGCAAATGCATTGAAAAATGGTGAAACAATATATGAAGGTGATGTAGTTGCTGGTAGTGGAATTGGTAATTTGGGTGGAAAAGAAAAGATAGTATCTGAAGGAGCGGGAAACCCTAAAGCTGTAAGAGATGGAGCAGCTAGAGCTGCAGAGTATTCAAAAAACTGGGGAAATGCAAGTTTAAATGATGCAATAAAAAAATATGCACCGAATTCTACACCTACAACAACTGCAAGTGGAAAAAAAATTTATACAAATTCAGATACAGGAATTCAAATTGTATATGATACTAAAGGTAATTACTTTAGAATAGAGGATACTAATAAGGTTGGAAAACGAAGATATCTTGGGTTAGATGGAAAAGATATGAGTAATAAAGTTGAAAATGGTAAACAACTTGGCAGAAGCAAAGCAGAATATGAAGCGGTTACACATTTTAATAATGTTGATTAAGAGGAGTAATAAAATGGATAGACAAAGATATATATCAGTTCCTAAAAATAAAAAAGCAATGGAAGCTTATGATTTAGGAGAAGAAAGACCAGAAGAAATGATTGAGTGGAAATTGACAGAAAGTGAATTTAATATATTATTTAATAGTGGAGTATTTCATCAATTGAATGAAGAGTGTGATGTAATAATTGATGACTTTGAATCTGAAATAATAGATGTTAATGGGTTAAGTACGGCAGAAGTAGTAATACTAAAATTACAAGAGAGTATTAATAATAAAGAGATAGAACATTTATATAATTTAATACTAGAAGCTATTAAAAGTGAAACCCTAATTGCTTTTGATTTCTGAATTAGATTCATTTTTAAGAGGAAACTTAATGCATAAAAATAAAATTACAATTAAATCAATTAAGTAAATAAAAATAGATACTGTATAATTTTAATAATGCAGTGAGAAGATGATGAACTAGCTGGAAGTTAAGTTGGCTAGTTCATTTTTTTAGTAGTTCTACAGACATAAGCATCTGATAAAGAACTTTCTAGCTAATTAAGGATACTGACTTTAGATGCCAATAGAACTAGGATAGAGGATATGTGTAGGTTAATAATATAATAAATAAAGAAAAAAACTTTAAAACTACATAATTTTAATAATGTAGTGAAAGAAGTTGAAAAGGTTAATGTTTCTGTAAATAGAGCATTAATCTTTTTCATTAAACAAGTAAATAAAATTAGATTAATACATAATGGCTTTGATCCAGAAGAAGCAGAAATTTATTGAAGGCTTTTAGGTGATTTTGGGGACAGATGATTTTAGACAACTTTATTACTGTATCAGTAAATGGAAGATAATTTAGTTTCTCAATTAAGTAGCATACAAGAGAGTTCTAATATGTCCTTTAAAACAGATTATGACTCAGGAGTAAGTGCAGATGCAGAAGTAACACTTATATACATAAGTTCATTGCTAACAAAGAAGATTGATGAGCTTAGTGAGGATGAAAAAGCATATCTTGAAAAAGTTGAAGGAAGAAAAATAACTGGATCCAATACCAAAGTAAAAGAAGAGTCGGTTAATTTCAAGAACATGGATATGCCTGATATTGGAGAAGGTAAGGCTGGATATGAGGGGGCAAGCAAAGCTGATATATTAAAACAGAATAGAGTTAATGGAAGAAATTTTGAAATAGAGGCATTAGGAAAAATGAAAGAAAGTGCTGATGATGTTGCTAATGCTGGTAAGGGAGTAAGTAAAGTTGAATGGAATTCAGCTGAATTACTAGATGAGTTATCTAAGAGTGGAGTCAAATACAATCCAGATGATGTAATTGCAGTAACAAAAACTGTTGATGGAAAATTAGTATGGTTAGAAAATGGAAATTCAAAAGCAGGATTAGAGCATATAATGAGTCATGCTGATGATTTCGCAAGTAAGGGAATACCAAAAGACCAAATAAAAAATTTAGTTATGGACGGATTAAACAAAGGTGAAATTATAGTATATCAAGGAAGACCAATATATGAAGTTATATTTAATGGAGAAAAACATAGAGTAGCAATAACTGTTGGGAATAACGGATTTATAGTTGGTGCAAATCCAAGTTCAATAAAATAGGAGGACTTTTAAATGAAAAAAATAAAAATAATTTTAGAGTATAAATGTTATCCAATGTGGATATATAATGAAGATAATGAATTTATAGATAATGATTTAGTAGATGAATTGAAGGATGATAGTGAACTGGATAATATATTAATGAATATTCAAGATACGTATGATAAACTTTACGAAGATGATGGATTAAGTTTTGAGTATGAAGGTTTTAAAGATGAAAATGAAAAAAAGAAATTCATCTTAAAAATTCAAAGTGCTATAGATTTAATTAAATTAAAAGTGTCGGATAAATATACAATTGAGAATTGTGTAGAACTATAATATACTCTTAAACTATATTAGAGGAGAATGCATAATAAAAAATTAATACTAGGAGAGTTACATAAAGTAGAAAAGCAGAAAAATTGTATAAACAACTAGTAAAACTATATAAAAAAAATGAATTGACTAAATTTTATGATTAAGAATGACATGAGTAGACTATGGATAAATGAACAGAAGCACAACCTTACAGATTTTAGAGATTCCCTTGGAGCATATAACCATGGAGTTATTGAAATGGAAAACAATCTTGCTTCAAAACTCAGTACTATACAGGAAAGTACAAATACTTCCTTTAAAACAGATTATGATTCAAGTGCAAGTATAGATGCAGAAGTAATGCTAATATACCTAAGTTCGCTTCTTAGAAAGAGCATTAACGAACTTAGTGAAGATGAAAAATCATATCTAAATAAAGTTGAAACTGTCCTTGGAGTTGAAGATTATAAAAAGCTTAAAGACTTAATATGGTCATTTATAGTGGCAAAGAT
>DPOH01000264.1 GCA_003539755.1 Clostridium sp. | reverse complement strand
AATGTTAAGAATAATGCATTGAGTAAGTTTAAAAAATTAGGGAAAGCTAATACTCGGTGGCTGTATTTTTTATATTAAAAATGCAGTTGATATAATTATCTATATTAATAGGATGGTGAACTTATGAAGGTTAGAAAAAACAGGATGAAGGCTGTGATTTTAATTATGATATCCATATTGTCCATGGTGAATTGTTTTTCAAAATTCACAAGAACATATGCAAAAGATTTAAAATCAAGTACATACAATAATATTATTCCAAAGCCTTTAACATATGAAGAAGGAAGTGGAAAATTTATAGTAAATAATAATACTGTAATTTATGTTAAGGGAAAGAATGAGAGTGAGATTGCTGAAATATCTAAAATAGCAGATTATATTAATGAAAAGCTAAGTGTACCTACGGGATTTAAATTGAAGGTAGATAAAAGTGGCAAGGTAAAGAAAAATGGCATTGTCCTAACTACTGATAGTGGAGAAGAAAGTCAGGGTGATGAAGGATACAGCTTAGTTTCAAATGATAAGAATATGGTTATTACTGCTTATAAGCCTGAAGGAATTTTTAGAGGAATTCAAACCTTTATTCAGATGCTTCCAACAGATATTGAAAAGAGCAGTCTTGTTAATAACATAGAGTGGAGTATTCCAGCAGTATCTATAACTGATAAACCAAAGTACAGCTATAGAGGTTTTATGATTGATGTGGCAAGGCATTTCTTTGATGAGAATGAAATAAAGCGTCAGATAGATTATGCTTCCCAGTATAAAATCAACAAGTTACATCTCCATCTTAGTGATGATCAGGGGTGGAGACTTGAAATAAAAAAATATCCTGACCTTACCCAAATAGGAGGAAGTACTGAAGTTGGTGGAGGAGAAGGAGGATTTTATACACAGGAACAATTTAAAGACTTAGTGAATTATGCTAAAACTAGATACATGGATATAGTACCAGAGTTTGATATGCCAGGCCACAGTAATGCTGCTCTTGCATCTTATGGTTTTTTAAATCCTGATGGTAATAAAAAGCCTTTATATACAAGTATTGAGGTAGGATTTAGTTCATTTATGACAGACAGTGAAAAGACCTATGAATTTATTGATGATGTATTTAAAGAAGTTTCAGAAATTTCACCTTCAAAGTATATTCATATAGGTGGAGATGAAGCACTAAGTACAAAGAAGGAAGATTATGATTATTTCGTAGGAAGAGTGGCAAAGATTGCACAGAAATATAGAAAGACACCTATTGGATGGGATCCTATTGATACATCACCAAGTATTGATTCTAGTGTAGTATTAGAAAACTGGAAGGATTCAAATGATGCTGCCAGGGCAAAGAATATGAAAATGGTCATAGCAATAGCTGAAAAAGCATATTTAGATATGAAATATAATGAAGATACACCATATGGACTTGACTGGGCAGGATTTATTCCAATAGAAACAGCTTATAAGTGGGACCCAGAAGACTATGCACCAGAGCAGCTTGTTTTAGGAATAGAATCACCTTTATGGACAGAAACAATTGCTGATCAGAAACAAATGGACTACATGATATATCCAAGACTTCCAGGGTATGCAGAAATAGGATGGACACCTAAAGAATTAAGGAACTGGGATGAGTATAAGATACGACTTAAGAATCAAAAAGAGAGATTTGTTAATGAGGAAATTAATTTTTATGATGATAGTAGCATATTTTAAATAGAAGGATTTAGAAGATAAAATTTAAAACAATAAACATTATAACTGCAGATTCTCAATTGCTTGTAGCATCTTCAAGTATTTCACAAAATATTTTACAAGAAGCATTGCATTTGAAGATATCAGCTAAGACAAGTATGCTTATTGCAAGACTTACAGTTGTTATAATTGCTGTTATAGGTATTATTATAGCTCGTGATCCTAATAGTTCTGTATTTGGAATTGTTTCATTTGCATGGGCAGGCTTTGGAGCATCATTTGGTCCACTTGTATTATGTGCTTTATTCTGGAAACGTACAAATTTACAAGGAGCTATTGCTGGTATGATTGCAGGAGGGATTTCTGTGTTTGTATGGAAATATAGAATTGCAACTTTAGGTGGTGCATTTGCAATATATGAGCTTTTACCAGCCTTTATCATTAGTGTTATAGCAATAGTTGTTGTAAGCTTATTAACTAAAGCTCCAAGTAAGGAGATAGTAGAAGAATTTGAAAGTGTTAAAAATGCTTAGTTTAAATAAATGGATTAAGGAAAAATTCCAAGGATTTAAAAATTAAAATAAGAAATGTGTTAAACATTTTTAGAGTATGGTCGTTGCCATTTGTGGCAACGGCTGTTTTTGTATAAGAGGATAAATACTTTTATATAAATTGATAAGCACATAAAAGTATCTGCAAATAAATGTTATAAGCAGTTAATGATTAAAATATATTTTATAAGACGATTAAATATTTAAAATTATGCATGAAATAATTTTTGATATTTTAAGTGATAAAGAACTTCAAGTATTAAAACATTGGATAAAAAATTCAGCAGGAAATAAATTGCAGCGACATTTTTTGATTAACTTGCTTGTTGTAAGCAAATTTATTATATTTTCTAGCCTTGAGAAGGGCAATGTTCATATGACTGAACAGAACGTAAATAAGGATAGGAGAGAATGTTATGAATGAGAAAATCAAAAAACTAATCTTAAACTGTACTATTATTACATTAATAATATGTCTTTTTTCAGGATGCGGTATTTCAAAAACAGCAGATAAAGATGTTAATAACGCAAATAATGAAATTACAGCAGTAACTTCAGATGTTAATTATGCAGATAAGGAAAACTGGGCATACTGTGGTATAGGAGAAAATAAGGATGCAGA
>DPOH01000265.1 GCA_003539755.1 Clostridium sp. | reverse complement strand
ACCTTTGTTACTGAAGATGGTTATTCTGATGAACTATCAAAACATATGTCAGAAGATGTATTTAAAAAGATAAACGTCGTTAATACTTATGCAGTTAATAATGCTGAATATGTAAAGCCCGTCAATGTGAATTTTTCATTGAAAGAGTTTTCTAGGGAGTCAAGGTATAATACTATTTATGTTAATATGATTTACTCAGTTTTTATAACAGATTCCCAAGATAATAGTATAGGAGGCTCAAGCAATATCCCAATAACATTTACAGTTAATAGAAAAGATGATGACTGGTATATTGTTGAGGAATGTGAACCAGTATAATTTAAAGGAGTATTTATATGCAAGATAAGCAATATATACTAACGGAACGAGCACACTTTATGTGTCCAAATATGCATTTTGGTATTAAAGCAAAAATACCTGCTAAGTTTGAATATTGTTGAAGCAACATTTATACCAACAGCTTCTCCAGCAAATAAAAAGACAATGGGTGTACTTTCAGTAAATAATAGATTAAGGAAGTGTACTGTTATTTATAGAAATAGTAGAAATCAGTAAATGATGATTGAGCTATATAATAAAGAGCCTCATGGAAAAGTTTAATATTTTTCATGAATATTTTAATAAATCATGTATATGTAAGTTTGTTTCATATCTAATTTGGCGCTTTAATGTGGTAAAGTTTTACTTCTATCCCTCAATAGTTCGTGATAAAATATAATAAACACAAATAATGTTAATATATATAATTATTGACATTGTTTTTGGCAATATAATTTATATACAAACTACTTAAAAAGGGGGAATTCAAATATGAACACAGAATCTATTTGGATATTGCTTACCATAATTGCTTACTTGGGGATTGTATTAGCAGTTGGTATTACTTATGCTAAGAAAAATGAATCGGCATCCGATTTTTATCTTGGGGGAAGGGGACTTGGGCCTTTAGTAACAGCTATGAGTGCTGAAGCTTCAGATATGTCAAGCTATCTTTTAATGGGACTTCCAGGTTTAGCTTATTTATCAGGACTTGCAGATGTTGGCTGGACTATTATTGGTCTAGCTGTTGGTACTTATTTAAACTGGCTTTTTACAGCAAGAAGACTTCGTCGTTATACACAAGTTACCAATTCTTTTACTCTGCCACAATTTTTCTCTAATAGATTTAGGGATAATAACAATATTTTATCTCTTATATCTGCACTTATTATAATAATTTTCTTTGTGCCATATACAGCATCAGGATTTGCTGCATGTGGAAAGCTGTTCTCATCATTATTTGGAATGAATTATATGGCTGCAATGATTATATCTGCAATTGTTATTGTAGGATATACTGCAACAGGAGGATTCTTGGCAGCATCAACTACTGATTTTATTCAAAGTATAATTATGACATTTGCTATAGTTTTCATCTTAGTATTTGCAACTATTTCTGCAGGAGGGATAGATACAGTTTTTGAAAATGCAAAAGCTTTACCAGGATATCTTTCATTAACTAATACCTATATACAAGAAACTAATTTGTCATCTACATATGGTTTCTTAAAAATCGTTTCAACATGTGCATGGGGACTTGGATATTTTGGTATGCCACACATTTTACTTAGATTTATGGCAATCAAAGATGAAGCAGGATTAAAACTTTCACGTAGAGTAGCTTCAGTATGGGCAGCAATAGCTATGTTTGTTGCAGTATGTATAGGAATTTCAGGAAGAGCATTAACTAGCAATGGATTAATAAAATCACTTTCTGGTTCTGATACAGAAACTATAATTATTCGTATTGCAGATATTATGTCAAGTTATGGGGTATTCTTTACTATAATGGCAGGCTTGGTATTGGCTGGAATATTAGCAAGTACTATGTCAACAGCAGATTCTCAACTGCTTGCAGCTTCTTCTAGTGTTTCTCAAAACATTTTACAAGAAGTATTGCACTTGAAGATATCACCTAAAACAAATATGTTAATAGCAAGAATTACTGTTGTTATTATTGCTGTTATAGGTATAGTTATAGCTCAAGATCCTAATAGCTCTGTATTTGGAATTGTTTCATTTGCATGGGCAGGCTTTGGAGCATCATTTGGTCCACTTGTTTTATGTGCTTTATTTTGGAAGCGTACAAATTTACAGGGAGCAATTGCAGGTATGATTGCAGGAGGAATTTCAGTATTTGTTTGGAAATATGGAATTGCCACTTTAGGTGGTGCATTTGCAATATATGAACTTTTACCAGCCTTCATTATTGGTACTATAGCAATTATTGTTGTAAGCTTATTAACTAAAGCGCCAAGTGATGAAATAGTAGAAGAGTTTGAAGCAGTTAGAAATATGCAGCTTTAATAAAATAGATAATGTTTTTGTGAATAGGTGTTGCCACTTTTGGCAATGCCTATTTTTACGAGATTTAAGATTAAATTAATTTTATTTAAATATAAGGAAAAATATGATATTATATTGAAGAAAATAGAATAGAACAAAAAACTTTACAAAGGGGATAAAGGGTAATGGGAAACAAAAAGTCATTAGTATTGGGAGAGTTTTATGAGTAAGGCACTTATATTAGGGGGAGGAATTATTGGAGTAGTATTTTCTATCTTTTGTGGTGTTGGAGGTGCTATATTAGCTAAAAATATGCAGTCATCACATATTTCATATGTTGAAAATGAATTATTAGCTGCGCCAGTTGTTGAAGTCAAGGAAAAACTAAATGGATGGCAGCAAAATGGTACAAGCTGGTATTATTATAAAGATGATATAGAGCAGACAGGATGGCTCCAGGATAATGATAAGTGGTATTACTTAGGTGAAAACGGTAAAATGAGAACTGGATGGGTTCAAGATAAGGAACAATATTATTACTTAAATAATCAGGGGGTAATGGTTGCTAATATAGCTATAGATGAATGTTATTTAAATGGAGAAGGATTAATTGAGGAAATATCAGAACAAAAACCACTTTTTAGTGATGACAATAATTCAGAAGATAACAATATTTCTAATAATAGTTCACAAAATAATAGTTTTTCAAATAATAATATTAATAATAGTGAAAACCAAACTAATCAAGGTGGAAGTTTTGTTCAAGATTCTACTGAAGCTAAGAATATTATATATAGCAATGATCCAGGTGATTATGAATTGATTTATAAAGGAATATATTCATCAGGAGAAATCAATAGCGAACTATCAAAATTATATGAAAATTTTATAATTAATGAACCTGTACATGTATTTCATTATTATGATAATGATACTGGTGATATTGGCTGCATATACTATGTGGGGAAAAACACTGGAACATTATATAGGAGAGATGGCGGATACCATGAGCTTACCAATGCACATATAATTAAAAATAATCAGATAGTTAGGGTATATGACTGGAAGAGATGAATTTAAAAAAGCTTTAGACACTAAAAATGTCTAAGGCTTTTTTCTTAATTAATTCAAACTCCATTTTCATCTACATAATTCCACTTTTTTGTGTAAATATTATAAATCCAAGTATCAGTAAGCATATGGCCACTTACCATTAGTTTCTATCCATCTATCATAATAAGCTTGATGATAATTTTCATTAGCACACATCCAATATCCCGATCTAAAATCCCAGTGTGCACTATCAGTATGAACGTAAGGCATATGTGTGCTTGTCTGGTTTGTGCAAACATAAGTACTATAAGCCTGTACAGGAATGCATGTACTCAAAGTTAATCCAATTGTAAATAATAAAATAATTATCTTTTTCATCAGAATTTGTCCTCCTAATAATAATGTCAATTTAATTATAGCATAATAAGTAATAATTGGTAATATATTGAATTTGTTTTGTGATTTTGTAAAACTATGCAGTTATAGTGTCATACTAATATGAAAGCATAAATTAAATAATGGATTTAAAAAAATTATCTAAAAGACTAATATTTATACTATATATTTTCATAAAAGAAAGACATTAATGCTAAGTTGCTTAAGTG
>DPOH01000080.1 GCA_003539755.1 Clostridium sp. | reverse complement strand
GGATATGCTGAGTCTATACATATTGATGCTATCATTGCCACTATTGGCAACGCTATTAATCTGCACTCTTTTAAAATATAAGTTTTAAATAAATCCATTTTTCTTTCACCTCTTCTTTAAATTCTGTAAAATGCCTTTTCACCTTATAGATACTTTTATGTTAAATATTAAAAAATAAAAAACGCAGTTACATACTTATAACTGCGTAAAATATTTCTTCATAAAATAACACTAAATAAATAGTAAAATCATCTCTTAATTAATGATTATAAATTCTTGAAGGTATCACACATGAATAAGCAATAAATAAATATTTTATTTTATCTGTATTTCTCACAAATGCTTTAATCATAGTTAACCTCCATTTCTTTTAATTTGCCATTTCATGGAATATATTAACATTTTATCTTTTAGCTGTCAATAAATTCAAAGCAATACTCTTACATAAAAAATATTTCTGTATAATCTTTTCTCCTCAAAATAGATTCACCTCTTACTCTACTTTTAAATAAAGCACTTTTTATATTTAGTAAAAATTTTCTCTAACATAAACTCTTACTAAAAAAACTTCGAGAAATTATATTTCATAATCTCTCGAAGTTTAATTGACTTATATATTCACACAACACTATCTTTAGAATACTGGAATTACTGCTCCATCATATTCATTATTTATAAATTCTCTAACTTCATCTGATTGAAGTGCTTTGACTAAAGCTTTAATCTTTTCTGAATTTTCATCACCACTTCTTACTGCAACTATATTTGCATATGGCTTAGCAGCTTCAGAATTCTTATCTTCAATCACTATTGAGTCATTTGTTGGATTAAATCCTGCTGGAATTGCGTAATTACTATTAATTACAGCTGCATCCACATCATCAATTGATCTTGGAACTGCTGCTGCTTCAAGTTCTGTAAAATTCAAGTTTTTAGGATTTGAAGTTATATCTGCTGGAGTCACAAGTTCTCCATCTTTTACTTCAATTAGTCCATTTGCTGCAAGTAATTTTAATGCTCTTGCTTCATTTGATGAGTCATTAGGAATTGCAATTGTAGCTCCATCCTTTAATTCATCTAAACTCTTTATTTTCTTTGAATATAATCCCATTGGTTCAAGATGAATAGCTCCAGCTGAAACTAAATTTAATTTTCTTGATTTATTTTCTTCATTTAAATAAGGTGTATGTTGGAAGTAGTTTGCATCTAATTCCCCTTCTGATAATGCAGTATTAGGTAATACATAATCATTAAATTCTGTTATCTCCACTTTATATCCTTCTTTTTCAAGTACAGGAACTGCTGCATCTACAATCTTTTTATGAGGTTCTGGAGATACTCCAATTTTTATTACCTTATTCTCTCCATTACTTCCTGAACTTGATGCTGTATTTGATGCACTCCCACATCCTACCAATCCTAATGTTAATACTCCACTTAATATAATTGATATTATTGATTTTTTTCTCATTATTAATCCCACCTTTACTTAATTTTAATATTAAACTTTATCTATAAATTCTTTTTATATACTTCTTATTGCTTTTGATACTTATTCTATTTAGATAATTTATTGTAAAAATAATTTCCCAATATTTGCAATGCCTGTACTACTATTATTAATATTATACATGTAATAATCATTGTATTTGTTTCAAATCTCTGATATCCATATCTTATAGCTACATCTCCTAGTCCCCCACCACCAAGAGTTCCTGCCATAGCTGAATATCCAACAATACTTATGACTGTAAGTGTTATACCTGAAACTATTGAAGGTACTGCTTCCTTAAGCATAACCTTGAAAATTATCTGAGTATTTGATGCCCCAAAAGATTTTGCTGCTTCAATAACACCTTTATCAACTTCTCTTAATGATGATTCAATAATTCTAGCTACAAATGGCGCTGCTGCTATTGTAAGAGGTACTATAGCCGCTGCTGTACCATAAGTTTTTCCTACGAGTAATCTTGTAAATGGGATTATAATAACCATTAAAATTACAAATGGAAAACTTCTTAATGTATTAACTATGAAATCTAAAATACTATATACTGCTTTGTTAGGTTTTAACCCATCTTTTGCTGTAAGTGTCAAAATAATTGCTGGAATAAAACCAAGTATAACTGAAAATAAAGTTGATGCTAAAACCATTATTATTGTTTCTTTTAATGCACTTATTAAAATATCAGTCATTATTCAAGCACCTCCAATAAAATATCTTTATTATTCAAGTATTCTAATACCTTTTCCTTATCTTTTGATTCAACATTTATTACAAGCCCCCCTAATATTTCACTTCTGAATTTTTCAAGTTTTCCCCACACAATTGAAAAATCCACATTTAATTCTCTTGCCATTCTAGTGATTAAAGCATTTTCTGAAGAATTACTTGGAAAATAAATTTTAATATTGATTCCATCTTGAGGTAATACTTCATCTTCATCTGATTGGCCTAAGAATTTCTTTAATGATGCCCCTGGTTTTAAAAATAATTCTGCTGCCTTTCCTTCTACCTTAATCTCTCCCCCATCAAGCAATGCTACTCTTTCACATATTTCTTTAATTACTTCCATTTGATGTGTAACCATTATTATAGTTATCCCAAGTTTTTTATTAATTTTTGAAAGTAATGCTAAAATATCTTTTGTAATTTTAGGGTCCAATGCTGATGTTGCTTCATCACAAAGTAGAATTTTTGGATCTAATGCTAATGCTCTTGCTATTGCTACTCTTTGTTTCTGCCCACCACTAAGCTCATGTGGTTTGCTGAATTTTTTATTTTCTAAACCAACTAATTTAAGTAATTCTAATACCTTATTATTAATTTCCTTTTTATCATATCCCCATACTTCTAAAGGAAGTGCTACATTATCAAAAACATTTTTTCTCTGTAATAAATTAAAGTTTTGAAAAATCATTCCTAAGTCTTTTCTAAATTTTCTTAAATCTTTTTCACTTAATGAAGATACTTCCTTCCCCATTACTTTTACACTTCCATCATTATACGATTCAAGACCATTTATACATCTTAAAAGTGTTGATTTACCTGCCCCACTATGTCCAATTATTCCATAAACTTCCCCTTGTTTAATGCTTATTGATACATCTTTTATAACACTTGTATTTCCAAAACTCTTTACTACATTTTTTATTTCTACTGCACTGCTATTATTTTCATTGGCAGCATTTGTTTCTTTCATAATTAATCACTCCTCCTTTATATCAATATAGGTTTTGTTTTGAATTTAGTATCGCGACAACTAAAAAAGCGCTAGAGAATAAACCTCTAGCGCGTAAAACACCATATAATTTATCCTCTCATCTATCAGCCTAAAAATAGGCTGCAGGAATTAGCACCGTAGAATATGTTGGTAAATGGACCAATATTCCGGTTGCTGGGCTTCACAGGGCCAGTCCCTCCGCCACTCTTGATAAGATATCGAACTATGTAATTTGTTTATGTTAGAAATTATAAGCCTTTTTCTATACTCTGTCAACATTTTTTATAAATTATTAAAAAATTATCATACAAAATCGTAGTATTACTTATTATTTTATCAAATAAAGTATTTTAAAATTTCCATAAAAAATTATTACAAACTACTTATAATAATAGTTTGGTAATAATTTTTAGATAGAAAAAATACTTCTATTATCTATTTCTCTCTTTAATTGCTCTTTCTATATCTCTCTTTTGAGCTTTTTCAATCATTGCATCTCTCTTATCGTAATTCTTCTTACCTTTACATACTCCAAGTGCAACCTTTACTTTTCCATCCTTTAAATAAAGAGATAATGGAATTAATGTATATCCATCTCTTGATACTAATGAATCAAGTCTTCTTATTTCACTTTTATGAAGTAGCAGCTTTCTTTCTCTTAATGGATCTACATTGAAGATATTTCCTTGTTCATAAGGAGAAATATGCATATTTTTTATATATATTT
This sequence comes from Clostridium sp., assembly GCA_003539755.1. GTDB lineage: Bacteria > Bacillota > Clostridia > Clostridiales > Clostridiaceae > Clostridium. The sequence continues at coordinate 27,288 of DPOH01000080.1, read as the reverse complement.
CACCATTATATATATCAGCATAGCAATCTTTAAGATTAACTCTTCCTCTTCTTATTGATTTTACTTCTGTACCAACAAGAACTAATCCTGCTTCCATTGCTTCTTCAACAAAATAGTCATGTCTAGCTTTTCTATTTTCAGCTAAAGAATTTTCATTCTTCTTTCTTGCCATAATTAATCACCTACTCCGGTTATATTCTATTATTAAAATTATAGTATAAGCTTGAATTTTAAGCAATTTAATTTACGATATAAATAATAAATAATTAAGAGTGAAAAGTACTCGGCTATATTATTTTCGCCTAACTATTCACTCTCATGCTTAAAACCTACTTTTATTTATTAGCTGCTCCTAAGTTGCTTTCTATCGTATTTCATTCTCCTTCATTTAATTTTAATACCTTCTGATTCCTCTTCAGTATCATAATTTCCTTCATCTTCTATTAAATTAAAGAAAATTTCTCTATTAGCCATGTCAACATGGATACATTCAACTACTACTTTATCTCCAAGTTTATAAACCTTCTTAGTTCTTTCTCCAATAAGACTCAAATGAGCTTCATCATAAATATAATAATCATCATCAAGATCTGTTATATGCACTAATCCTTCAATTGTACTTGGTAATTCTACGAATACTCCAAATGATGTTACTGAAGAAATAATTCCTTCAAACTGCTCACCAATTCTATCAAGCATATATTCAGCTTTCTTTAAATCATCAACTTCTCTTTCAGCATCTTGCGCTTTTCTTTCCATTTCAGATGATTGTTTTGCTGCTAATCCAACTATATTCTTTAACTTATTAAATCTCTTTTCATCTATTTGACCATGAATCTGCTCTTTAATAATTCTGTGAATTTGTAAATCTGGATATCTTCTTATTGGTGAAGTAAAGTGGCAATAATACTGTGCTGCAAGTCCAAAATGTCCTGCACACTCTGGCGCATATCTAGCTTGCATCATAGAACGTAACAATAATGTGCTTACTACTGTTTCTTCATTCTTACCCTTAACTTTTTCTAATATTTCTTGGAAACTCTTTGGACGTATTTCTTCTGTCCAATGAACATTGTATCCTAAGTTATAAATAAATTCTTTAAACTTAGCTAATTTTTCTTCATCTGGAGCTTCATGAATTCTGTACACAAATGGTACATGAGTCCAGAACATATGCTCAGCTACAGTTTCATTTGCTGCAAGCATGAATTCTTCTATCATCCTATTAGCTATTTCACGATCATAAGGTTTGATTTCAACTGGTTTACCAAGTTCATTTAATACAATCTTAGCTTCAGCTATTTCAAAATCGATAGCTCCTCTTTTTTCTCTTTTTGCTCTTAAGATTTTGCAAAGCTCTTCCATCATCTTAAAATCTTCATAAAGATAATCATATCTCTTTATTAATTCTTCATCATGATCTTTTAATATCTTAGTTACATCAGTATATGTCATTCTTTCATTTGTCTTAATGACTGATTCTACTATTTCATGATCTACAACTTTTCCACTTTGATTTATTTCCATAAAACATGTTAGTGTTAATCTATCTACTCTTGGATTTAATGAGCATATTCCATTTGATAATTTTTTAGGGAGCATTGGTATAACTCTATCTATTAAATAAACAGAAGTAGCTCTCTTTAAAGCTTCCTTATCTAGAGGGCTATTTTCTTTAACATAATGAGTTACATCTGCAATATGAACTCCAAGTCTAAAGTTTCCATTTGGTAATTTTTCAATAGATACTGCATCATCAAGATCCTTTGCATCTTCTCCATCTATTGTTACCATTCTTAAGTCTCTTAAATCTCTTCTTCCCTTATATTCTTCTTCATCTATTACTTCAGATATTCCTTCAGCATAATTTAAAACTTTTTTAGGGAATTCTTCTGGTAAACCATTTTTCTTAATGATAGTTAGTATATCAATTCCTCTATCACCTTTTTTACCTAATATTTCTGTTATAACACCTTCTGGCTTTCTATTTCTTTCAGGCCATTTTGTTATCTTAACTACAACAACATCGCCATCTTCAGCACTGTTTCTATCTTTTTTAGATATAAAAACATCTTGTGACATTCTAGTATCTTCAGAAACTACAAATCCAAAGTTTTTTGAATCTTCGTACACTCCAACTATCTTTGTAGTATTTCTTTCTATTATTTCAACTACTTCGCCTTCTCTTTTTCTAGTACTTGTATCTTCTCTAGTAACTTTTACTGCAATTCTATCTCCATTAAATGCACCATTCATACAGTTGCTTGGTATAAATACATCCTTTTGCCCTTCTTCTTCAGGTATAAGAAATCCAAATCCCTTTGGATGAGCTTGAAGTGTTCCAATAACTAAATTATTATCTTGTTCATCATGATTTTCCACTCCATCAGCTATCATATACTTATTTCTTTTGGTCTTTCTTATTATACCTTCGCTTTCCATCATTCTTAATATTTTTTTAAAAGCTGTATATTCATGTTTCTTTATATCAAATATTGCAATTAATTCTTCTATATCCATAGGATTATAGGCAGGCTCTCTCATAAAGTTAGCTAGCGTTTGTTTAATTCCCATAATTATCCTCCTTATGAAAAATTATAGTGTAATAAATAGCACTATAATACAATTTACTATATATTATTCTGTATAACTATATACTACCACAATAATATAATATCTTATAGTTTTTATATACTTTTTATTAGTATTGACATATTTAATTTTTTTATATCAATCACTAATTTTTTATATTTTAAGTCTCTATGTATTCTACATATAATTAAAAAAGAATCTATATTGAATAAATATAAATTAATATATCATTCTAATATAGACTCTTTTTCTATTATTCAAATATTTCTACATAATTATTTAAAAAGATTTATTAACAATCCACCATATGCTGCAATTAATGGTGCAAATACAACTGAAACTATTGTCATTAATTTTATTAATATATTCATTGCTGGGCCTGATGTATCTTTGAAAGGATCACCAACAGTATCACCAACAACAGCTGCTTTGTGAGGGTCACTTCCCTTACCACCATTAACACCTGTTTCAATATACTTCTTAGCATTATCCCATGCTCCACCAGCATTAGCCATCATTATAGCAAGTAATACACCAGCTAAAACTCCACCACCAATTAAACCTGCAAGAGCCTCTGTACCTAATAATAATCCTGTAAGAAGTGGTGAAATAATTGCTAATATTCCTGGTAAAATCATTTTCCTTAATGCTGCATTAGTTGATATAGCAACACATCTAGAATAGTCTGGTTTCTCAGTACCTTCTAATATACCTTTCTTTTCTTTAAACTGATGTCTTACTTCTTCAACCATTTCTGTAGCTGCTTTACCTACAGACTGCATTGTGAGTGCTCCAAATAAGAATGGAAGCATACCTCCAAGTAACACTCCAACTAAAGTTAATGGATTAAGTAAATTTATAGTTTGAAGTTTTACAGCCTGAGAATATGAAGCAAATAATGCTAATGCTGTAAGTGCTGCTGAACCTATAGCAAATCCTTTTCCTATAGCTGCTGTTGTATTACCAACTGAATCAAGCTTATCTGTAATTTCCCTTACACTTTCATCTAAATTACTCATTTCTGCAATACCTCCAGCATTATCTGCTATTGGTCCATACGCATCAACTGCTACTGTAGTAGCTGTTGTAGATAACATTCCAACTGCTGAAAGTGCTATGCCATATAATCCAAGAGCAGTATCCTTAGCTCCACCTATTCCATAGTAAGAAATAATTATTCCTATAACTATCAACAATATTGGTGGAACTGTTGATTTCATACCTACAGCTAATCCTGCTATTATATTAGTTGCAGGTCCTGTTTTAGATTCATCTGCAATCAATTTTACTGATTTAAAATCTGCTGAAGTGAAGTATTCAGTAATCTTACCAATTGCAAGTCCTACTATTAACCCAGAAATTATAGGTATAAATATTTTTAAATCTCCAAGCATACCATCACATAAAATAAATCCAGCTACAAGTACTATTATTCCTGAAATTGCAGTACCACCATTTAAAGCCTTCTGTGGATTATCTCCTTTATACAACTTAACATATGTTATACCTACCAATGAAGCTAAAATACCAACTGCTGATAATAATATAGGGAATATTATTATATTCTTACCAAAAGTACTTGATAATGCTGCTCCTAATGTAATTGCAGAAATAATTGATCCTACATAAGATTCAAATAAATCAGCCCCCATTCCTGCAACATCACCAACATTATCACCAACATTATCAGCTATAACTGCTGGATTTCTAGGATCATCTTCTGGAATTCCAGCTTCAACTTTTCCAACTAAGTCTGCACCAACATCAGCTGCTTTTGTATATATCCCTCCACCAACTCTAGCAAATAAAGCTATAGATGATGCTCCAAGTCCAAAACCAGTAATGTATTCTGCATTTAAATCATAAACCAAACTGAAAAAGCTAAGTCCTATTAATCCTAATCCTACAACACCTAACCCCATTACTGAACCACCTGAAAATGCTACCTCTAGCGCACCCTTCATCCCATTTTTAGCAGCTTGAGCTGTTCTTACATTTGCTTTAACAGCAATTCTCATTCCAACATATCCTGCCGCGATAGAAAAAACTGCACCTATAACAAATGCAATTGCAGTCTTAGGACTTAAAAATAGCAATATAGCCAATGCTACAACTACAATAAATACTGCAAGATAGGAATATTCCTTTTTTAAAAATGCCATTGCACCTTCTTCAATATATCCTGAAATTTCTTTCATTCTTTCATCTCCAACATCTTTACTCAAGATGTCTTTTGCTAAAAAGGCAACAACACAAATAGAAATAATACCAATTAAAATTGAAACATATAATAAATTCATACCTCTCACCTCTCATTTAAATTTAGGTTAGTTAGTATAAAGATTAGGCAATTACTTTATAGATATATTCATTAGTATGTCATAAAATTCTATTAATAGTATTATATTTATCTATTACAGCATTACATATTAAAAAAAGAGTGTTTCGTATAGTAGTGTATTTATATTGTACCCATAAGAAAATATAAATTAATATATAAAAAAAGCTACTTAAAACAAAGTAGCTCAGACAATTGCTATATTATATTAATTATAAGTGTATTTATTGCAAATAATACAGAGAAGAATACTGTTAATCTTACAAGTATAACTTCTTTAGTTCTTGATTTGTTTTTTGCAAAGAAAGTATCTTCTGATGCTCCTTGAATTAATCCACTAAGGGCATCTGCCTTACTTGGCTGCATATATATAGTAACAATAATAGCTAATCCTAATATTATTTCTATTGCTAGTAATATATTTTCCATAGGTTACACCTCCTATAATAATCAATACGTCTATTCTAAATCATAACATATTTAGTTACTCATTACAACTTTTCTCTAGTAAAAAATCACATCTGAGCTTATCTATATTATATCACTTCTACATATAAAAATGATATAGATTTTCCATCTATACCATTTTTATATTAGTCATATTTATTGTTCTTTTATATTAAAAAATGCTTTCTTTCCTCTATATTCAGCAACATCATCAAGTTCTTCTTCAATTCTTAATAATTGATTATATTTAGCAACTCTTTCAGATCTTGCTGGAGCACCAGTCTTAATTTGACCTGCATTAACAGCAACAACTAAATCTGAAATTGTAGTATCTTCAGTTTCACCACTTCTATGAGATACAACTGCTGTATATCCTGCTCTATTTGCCATTTCTATAGCATTTAATGTTTCAGTTAATGTACCTATTTGGTTCAACTTAATTAAAATTGAGTTACCTACACCAAGCTGAATTCCTTTTTCAAGTCTTTCAGTATTAGTAACAAATAAATCATCACCTACTAATTGAACTTTCTTACCAAGTCTTTCAGTCATTAGCTTCCATCCATCCCAGTCTTCTTCTGCCATACCATCTTCAATTGAGATTATAGGATACTTATTAACCCAATCTTCAAAAAAGTCTACCATTTCAGCACTTGTTAATGTTCTACCTTCATGTTCTAAAACATATTTTCCATCTTCATAATATTCAGATGAAGCTGCATCTATAGCTATAAACATTTCTTCTCCTGCTTTATATCCAGCTTTACCTATAGCTTCTATAATTACATCAAGAGCTTCAGCATTACTCTTTAAGTTTGGTGCAAATCCACCTTCATCACCAATACCTGTTGCATATCCTTTATCATTTAATATTTTCTTTAATGTATGATAAACTTCTGCACACATTCTAAGAGCTTCACTGAATGTTGGTGCTCCAGCTGGCATAATCATAAATTCTTGTAAATCAACAGAGTTATCAGCATGTGATCCTCCATTTAATATATTCATCATTGGAACTGGAAGTACTTTTGCATTTACTCCACCTATGTATCTGTATAAAGGTAATCCTAAAGCATTTGCTGCTGCATTGGCTACAGCAAGTGATACTCCAAGTATAGCATTTGCTCCTAATTTTCCTTTATTATTTGTACCATCTAATTCTATAAGCATCTTATCAATATAAGTCTGATCAAATACATTACACCCAATTAATTCTTCTGCAATAATTTCATTTACATTATTTACTGCATTCAAAACACCTTTTCCTAAGAATACATTTTTATCTCCATCTCTTAGTTCTACTGCTTCATACATACCAGTAGAAGCCCCTGATGGTACAGCTGCTCTTCCCATTGTACCATCTTCAAGATAAATTTCTACTTCTACAGTTGGAAAGCATCTTGAATCTATAATTTGTCTAGCTACAACATCAATGATTTCTAAATAATCTTTCATAATATTACCCTCCTCAAATTTTAATAAATAATAATTAATAAATTCAGTCAGATCATTATTGCATGATTTTGATTTACCATAATATTATTAGTAATTCCATTTAGAAATATTCACAACAAAGTTATAGCTTAATTTTCCAATAAAAATTTTTAAAATTGAAATTATACCTGTGTTTACATTCATATTATTCAAAATAAAAAAATGCGATATCAAAAATAACGCATTAAGATATTATCTAAATTTCTTCTGAATCACAATATTTATAAAATTTCTCTTTCCACTCTCTAGAAGTCCTTTTATCAATTTCATTTAATCCATTAAAAAACCTGTCTAAAGTACCTAACTTATATAACCCTTTCATTAAATGTCTTGGATAATCTATTTTTCTGACATATGCTTTTTTAGGGTCTATAATCATAAGACTTTCGTCTTCTGATACCAATATATCTTTGCACCTTGTATCGATTTTCTTAAATCTTAATCTTCTAAATTCCTTTAATAGATTATAGATATTTTCTATTAACTTATCACTTAGTCCATTTTTCTTTATATATTTATCAAGTTGTTCACCTTGAACCATTTCACGGACAATATACAATCTGCCCTTTTTATATAGTTTAGGAAAATATTTAGATTCTTTGGTCTTAACCAATATACTTCCCTCGTCATTGCAGACTTTAGGACTCAAAAAGAGTTTAATTACTTTATTACCTGGTAATTTATAAACCACTCCATTATTTCCTTGCCCTAAATATGTAGCTTCTCTAAACAGTATCTCTGTATCTTCATCAAAATCAGCAGAATATGCAAAATTTTTCTTCATACAATCAATCCTACTCTTTTTTTACTAATATATTGAAAATACATATAAAATAGAACCAGATAACAGTTGAAAGTTGAAAGTGGAGAGTTGATAGTTTAATGAAACTCGACTCACATTCGTTCGCTGAGTAAGTTCGAGTACCCAAATACAAGATTTGGACTCTTACTTAAGAAACAGCTATGCTGTTTCAACCTTAAACTATCAACTTTCAATTATCAACTTTCAATTGAAAAAAGTGCTGCAAAGCAACACTTTTTATAAACTATTTGTTTACTATTAAGTTTTCTCCAGTCATTTCTGCTGGTACTGGTAATCCTAATACATTTAGCATTGTTGGAGCTAAATCTGCTAACTTACCATCTTTAAGTGTTTTTCCTTCTGTGTGGTTTGATACCCATACAAGTGGAACTGGATTAGTAGTATGAGCTGTAAATGGATTTCCTGTTGAGAAATCTATTTCAGTTTCAGCATTACCATGGTCAGCAGTTATAAATACTGTTCCATCCTTTTCTAAAACTTTATTTACTATATTTCCTAAACATTCATCAACAGCTTCTATAGCTTTAACAGCTGCATCAACAACACCTGTATGACCAACCATATCTGGGTTAGCAAAGTTTAAGATTATAACATCATATTTATCGCTATCTAATCTTTCAAGTAATTCTTCTGTTACTTCATAAGCACTCATTTCAGGTTTTAAATCATAAGTTGCAACTTTTGGTGAAGGAATAACTTTTCTGTCTTCACCTTCATTTTCTTTTTCAACTCCACCATTGAAGAAGAAAGTAACGTGAGCATACTTTTCAGTTTCAGCAATTCTTAATTGAGTTTTTCCGTTCTTACTTAAATATTCACCTAGAGTATTAGTTAACACTTGTGGTTTGTATGCAATATGAACACCTTCTAAAGTCTTATCATATTGAGTCATAGTTACAAAAGTAAGATCTAAAGTTTCTCTCTTAAATCCTGTAAATTCTCTATCATTTATAGCTCTAGTTATTTCTCTAGCTCTATCTGGTCTAAAGTTAAAGAATACAACTGAATCTCCATTTTTAATATGAGCTACTGGCTTACCATCTTCAGTTATAACTGTTGGTAATACGAATTCATCTGTTTTATTATCGTGGTATGAGTTTTCAATAGCTTCTACTGCACTTGTAGCAGTTTCACCTTTACCTAAAACTAAAGCGTTGTAAGCAAGTTCAACTCTTTCCCATCTGTTATCTCTATCCATAGCGTAGTATCTACCACTTATAGTAGCTATTTTACCTACTCCTAATTCAGCCATCATAGCTTCTGTCTTTTCAATGAATTCTTTTCCTGATGAAGGTGGAACATCTCTACCATCCATAAATGCATGAACATATACATTTTGAACGCCTTCTCTTTTAGCAAATTCTAAAAGTCCTCTTAAGTGATCTATATGAGAGTGAACTCCACCATCAGATAATAGACCCATTAAGTGTAATGCTGCTCCTGTTTTCTTTGCATTTTCCATAGCTAATTTAAGAGCTTCATTTTCAAAGAACTCTCCATCATTAATTGCTTTAGTTATTCTAGTTAATTCTTGGTATACTATTCTACCTGATCCTATATTTAAATGTCCAACTTCTGAGTTACCCATTTGACCTTCAGGAAGACCAACTTGTAATCCACTAGCTTGTAATTGTGCAGTTGGATATTCTTTAGTTAATTTATCAAAATTAGGCTTTTTAGCTAAAGCTACAGCATTTCCTTCTGATTTTGGTGCTATTCCAAAACCATCTAATATCATTAACATAACTGGCTTCTTTGACATATTCCTATCCCTCCAAATTTTCTTTTTCAAATCATAAAACATTTCGTTATTTTATCTACATTTTAACGACTTAATTATATTATTTTTCGCGATTTATTGCAACTTAACTTATAATATATGCAAAAAAATATTATATATAACATAGACATTTTAATTTCTTTCAACTAATATTTTTAATTCATCAGTTATTCTTTCAATCACTGACACTAACTTAACTAATTTCTGAATTGCTTCATACTCTCCATTAGTAGCCTCTGAAACGCTTTCTATTCCATTTAAACTTCTATCACATATACTTCTAACTTGTTCAACAATATTTACAATATCACTACTGCTTATCATAACATTTTCAGTAATATTCTGTATTCTTTCTAGTCGTATGCTCATTTGTTCATTTGCTAGTAAAACCTCATCTGATGATTTTTTAGCTTGCACCATAGATTCAAGGCCTTTATTAACTAATTCCGCATTATTATCCATTGATTCTACTGCTTTAGCAGTATTTAACATAACTTCTTTAATTATGTTATCTATATTACTTACTGCATTTTGCGATTCTACGGCTAGTTTTCTTACTTCTTCAGCTACTACAGCAAAACCTTTTCCAGCTTCCCCTGCCCTTGCAGATTCTATCGCTGCATTAAGTGCTAATAAATTTGTCTGAGATGATATTTCACTTATAAGATTAACAATTCCTACTATTTCCTTAGATTTATCCCCTAACGCATTTATTATTTTTTTAGTATCATTTGCACTTTCGTTTATTGTAACCATTTTTTCAGATGCTATATTCATCATTTCAGAATTAGTTATTGTTATTTTTTTAACATTATTAGACAAGCTATATATACTTCTACTTTCATTTGAAAGTTCTACTATTCCATTATTTATATGGTCAATATTACTATTGGCCTCGCTTATATGTATAATAGCCTCTGAAGATCCATGTCTTAATTCTTTTGAATTACATACAATCATTTCATTAGTAGAAGATATATCACTAGTAACTTTTGATAATATATCTAAACTTTCAATCAACTCTTTTGACATATCTGCTGATTTTTCTGAAACATTTTTCATTTCCCTAATCATATCTTCACTTTTACTTTGCGAATCTATAACATTTTTTAATAATACCGATGTTCTTTCATTAATACCTATCAATATTAGTGCAAGTGATAAAACTTCCATAAGTCTCGGTATTAATCCAAAACACACCAATTGCATTACCGTATCTATATTGTGGTCTTTTGTGAAGCCAAGCAAAAATGCCATTATTTGAGAAATAATTGTTACTACTATTATTTCACATAAAACTACAAAAGTAATTTTTTTAGAAAAATATAAACAAGATAATGTTAAAGGGAACAAAAATAATAATATTACATGATAAGATAATGTTACATTAAGAATTCCAACAGCTATTACAGAACACGTAAGCGCTATGTATTTCACATAATTTTTTTCTAGTTTTAGTACATTAACCATCAATGTTGGTATAAGAAACATTACAATTCCTGATATAACTGTTACTATCATTACTGACTTTTCTACAGCAAATATATTCAAATAATTTAATAGTTGAGCTACTAATAAAAATATACAAGTTATTTTCATAACTCTTGCTGTGAATATATTTGCGTTTAATTCATTCTTTAATAATATTTGGTTACTATTCATACACTTCTTCCTTTATGATTTATTTATGAGATATTATACCATCAAAACATTATAATTTCAATTCAACTAAAATATTTCATAAATTTCTATTTATTTTCATGCATCTTTGATAAAATAATTTATTTATATACTCTTCAATAATACATTTTCATCCAAATCGTTTTATCTTTTTCTATCTTTTTACACTAGTGGAGTAATTTAATTTCTTTATCCAAATTCACTACCTATTTTATTAAACACTAATTATTAAACTTTTAATTGATTTATAAAAAGCAGAAAAAATAGAACCTTTGAAGTTAAACTTCAAAGGTTCTATTTTTAGGTAATTGATATATTTTAGTAGTTAACTATTGCTGAGAAATCTTCAGCTTTTAAGCTAGCTCCACCAACTAAAGCTCCATCTATATCAGACATAGCCATTTGGTCTTTTATTGTATTTGGTTTAACTGATCCACCGTATTGGATTCTTACAGCATCAGCAACTTCTTTTCCGTACATTCCTTCTACAACTTTTCTTATAGCAGAAATAGTTTCGTTTGCTTGTTCTTTAGTAGCAGTCTTTCCAGTTCCGATAGCCCAGATTGGTTCATAAGCTATAACAACTTTTGCTGCTTGTTCATTAGTTAATCCAGCCATATCAATTTTGATTTGGCAAGCTATGAAGTCATCTGTAACTCCAGCTTCTCTTTGTTCTAAAGTTTCTCCACAACAAAGGATTGGAGTTAAGTTATGAGCAAATGCAGCTTTAACCTTCTTATTTAATGCTTCATCAGTTTCATTGAAGTATTCTCTTCTTTCACTATGTCCTAAAACAACATAGTCAATTCCCATTGCTTCTAACATTCCTGGGGCAACTTCTCCTGTGAATGCTCCACTTTCTTCAAAGTGCATGTTTTGAGCAGCAACTTTTATGTTTGATCCTTCACATGCTTTTTTAACAGCATCTAAGCATACAAATGTAGGACATACTACTACGTCACATGTTGCATCTTTTACTAATGGTTTTAATTCTTCAATCATTTTAACTGCTTCATCAACAGTTTTGTTCATTTTCCAGTTTCCAGCTATAATTGCCTTTCTCATTGTATCCACCTCATAATTTATAATTTATACTACAATAAATTAGATATCATTTTGTCCTTTTATGCATTATTAGTTTTATGAACTTAAGAAAATTGATCAGATTCTCTTAAGTTCATTATTACTGCTAAATCCATATTCCATGGTTATTTAATATTTTCTAATCAATAATTCATGATTATGTAATGATGAAGCTTTTGGCCGAAAACCTCTAAAATCCCGTCGAATTTATCATACACAATAATATTATTAATTTTAAATATTTTTGTAATTACTATCATACTTCATTAGCTATAAATCAAAACTTCTAATCTATAAAAATATATAAATATCTAATTTAAATTTATTTTTTAAATTAGTCGTTTAATGCAGCTATTCCTGGTAATACTTTACCTTCTAAGAATTCTAGAGAAGCTCCACCACCAGTTGAGATGTGAGTCATCTTATCTCCAAATCCTAATATGTTAACAGCAGCAGCACTGTCTCCACCACCGATTATAGTAGTTGCATCAGCTTCTGCCATAGCTTTAGCTACTGCAATTGTTCCCTTGTTGTAGTTTTCGAATTCGAATACTCCCATTGGTCCATTCCAGATAACTGTCTTAGCATCTTTAATAGCTTCAGCATATAAAGCTTCAGTCTTAGGTCCGATATCTAATCCCATGTTTCCAGCAGGAATGTTTTGATCTTCAGTAACTGTTGCAGGAACATCTTTGAATTCAGTAGCAACTCTGTGGTCTACTGGTAATAAGAATTTAACTCCCTTTTCTTCAGCTTTAGCGATCATTTCTTTAGCATATTCAAGTCTATCTTCTTCAACTAATGAAGTTCCGATTTCATATCCTTGAGCTTTTAAGAATGTATAAGCCATTCCACCACCAATGATGATAGTATTAACTTTATCTAATAAGTTGTTGATAACAGCAATCTTATCAGAAACCTTAGCACCACCTAATATTGCTACGAAAGGTCTTTGTGGATTTTCAACAGCATCTCCTAAGAATTTTAATTCTTTTTGGATTAAGTATCCGCATACTGCTGTATCTAAGTAATCAGTAACTCCAACTGTTGAACAGTGAGCTCTGTGAGCTGTACCGAAAGCATCATTTACAAATACTTCAGCTAATGAAGCTAATTCTTTAGAGAATTCTTCACCATTCTTAGTTTCTTCTTTTCTGTATCTAGTATTTTCTAATAATACTACATCTCCATCTTTCATTGCAGCTACTGCAGCTTTTGCATTTTCACCAACAACGTTATCATCTGGAGCAAATTTTACTTCTTTTCCAAGCATTTCGCTTAATCTCTTAGCAACTGGAGCTAAAGATAATTCTGGCTTTGGTTCTCCCTTTGGTTTACCCATATGTGAGCAAAGGATAACTTTTGCACCTTTATCTACTAAATATTTGATAGTTGGAAGTGCTCCGTTTAATCTGTTTTCATCAGTTATAACACCATCTTTTAATGGTACATTAAAGTCACATCTTACTAATACTTTTTTTCCTGCTACATCGATATCTTCGATTGTCTTCTTATTGAAATTCATTTAAATTCACCTCAAAAAAATTATTTTAGTCGATAATTTTAAAATAGTCTGGCTTTATAGCCTTATACTACAAAACCAGACTTATTTACTTTAACATAAGTTTGCGCAATAACTTTATGTTCTAATTAATTTCAAATTACTTTAAGTTAGCGAAGTATCCTAAAGTTCTGATTAATTGGTTAGTGTATGACATTTCGTTGTCGTACCAAGAAGCAACTTTAACTAATTGTTCTCCGTTAACTTCCATAACTCTTGTTTGAGTTGCATCGAATAATGATCCGAAGCTGCTTCCGATAATATCGCATGATACGATTTCATCTTCAGTGTATCCATAAGATTCTGTAACAGCATCTTTCATTACAGCGTTGATTTCATCAACAGTTACTTTCTTGTCTAAAGTACATACTAATTCAGTTAATGAACCAGTTATTGTTGGAACTCTTTGAGCTCCTCCGTCTAATTTACCAGCTAATTCTGGAATAACTAATCCGATTGCTTTAGCAGCACCAGTTGAGTTAGGGATGATTGAAGCAGCAGCAGCTCTAGCTCTTCTTAAATCACCTTTTCTGTGTGGAGCATCTAAAGTATTTTGATCGTTAGTGTATGAGTGGATTGTAGTCATGAATCCTTTTTGTAATCCAAATGCATCGTTTAATGCTTTAGCCATTGGAGCTAAGCAGTTAGTTGTACATGAAGCACCTGAAATTACTGTGTCTTCTGCTTTTAATATATCATGATTTACGTTAAATACCACTGTTGGTAGGTCGTTTCCAGCTGGAGCTGAGATAACAACTTTCTTAGCACCTGCAGTGATGTGAGCTGAAGCCTTTTCTTTTGAAGCAAAGAATCCAGTACATTCTAAAACGATATCTACGTTTAATTCTCCCCATGGTAATTCAGCTGGGTTAGCATTTGCAGTAACTTTGATTTCTTTTCCGTTTACTACGAAAGCTCCTTCTTTAACTTCGATTTCTCCGTTGAATCTTCCTTGAGCTGAATCATATTTAAATAAGTGTGCTAACATTTTAGCATCTGTTAAATCGTTGATAGCTACAACATTGAATTTATCTTGTTGTTCCATCATTAATCTTAAAGCTAATCTTCCTATTCTTCCAAAACCATTAATTGCTACGTTTACCATATCAATTACCTCCTAATAATGCTTTTATATTTTAAAAATTTTATAAAAAAAATTTTACAAACAATTTAATAACTGAATCGCTCTTCCAGTCTTTCTAAAATTCCTTTTGCTGTTGCTTCATCCGTCACCAGCACACCAGTAGAGTCATTATATTCAGTTGCTATTATGGACTCCACTTTATTTTTCCCACCAGCTACAGCAATATGCGTTTTGATATTTCTCGCTTCATTAATTTTTATTCCAATAGCGGTAGTTTCTGTTATAACGTGTGAGTCTTTATCAAAATAACATCCAAATGCTTCTCCCACAGCACCATTTTTAATTAAATTATCAATTTCTTCTTGCGGTACTCCTCTTTTCCTAGCCATTTGAACTGCATTACCTACACCATACATCAAAACATCTGCTTTATGTATAGTATCTATTACTCCTTTAACAGCTTCTTCCTTAAGTAGATTATCAATTATATCTAAACTTAAGTTTTCTGAAACATGAAGCATTTTGTAAGTAGCATTCAATTTTTTAGCTAAAGAAGCTGCTAGTGTATTAGCCTGAGTTTCAACTTTTTTACCCATACCACCTCTAGCTGGAACTACTTGCACATTTGAAAAGTTATTTATCTTAGGAAATGCTTCTACAACTTCTTTAAGGGTACTTCCTCCTGTTAATGCTATTATAGAATTATCGTGAAGTACATCCTTTACATAGTTTGCACATGCTTTACCCAAGTCTTTCACAACGAGTGGGTTTTTATCAACGTCTCCTGGAACAATAATTACCCTGTTTAAATTAAGTAAAGACTTAACTCTATCTTCAACTTCTGATAAACCTTTTATCTCATGAATAAAATCTTTAAGTTTGACAATAATTTCTTCTCCATCACCAGTAACTGTCATTCCTGCAGCACTTACATCAATTAAATCTTGTTCTTTTAAAAATCCTATTTCTGTTCTAACTACTCTCTCACCTACATCTAATTTTTCAGCGAGAACTCTTCGGCCAATAGGTTGATTATGATAGATTGTTCTGAGTACGTTATACCTCTTTTCTAATGTATTTACAAGCTCAGGAACTATCTTCTTTTGCAACTCTAATATTTCCTGCAACTTAAACACTCCTTTGGTCATTGTATGTCCCATATAAATTTAATTATGTCCCACATGTATTATTATAAATCACCTTAATAAAATTTTAAACCCCTTATTCAAATTTTTTTTCAATATTAGAAAAAAATCTCTATTTTAAAATAAATTCAAGCTTTTTGCCTTTTTAGCATCCTACTACCTATTATATTGATTAGATTGATACGACTCAAACAATTTTGATATCAATCTAATCAATATAAATATTATTCCTCAAATTCTTTTTCTCATACTTGATGCTTTTATACCTAATTGTTCTCTATATTTTGCCACTGTTCTTCTAGAAATTTGTATATTTTTTTCTTTTAAGCAATCAGCTATGGCTTGATCTGATAATGGTTTTTTCTTATTTTCCATAGATATAATTTTTGTAATCTCATTTTTTATATTAGCAGGAATTATATTCTCATTATTTTTATACTGAATGTTTCCCAAAAATAAATCTTTAATCTTAATAGTACCATAACTTGTTAATATATATTTATCTCTTATTGCCCTACTTATAGTTGATTCATGAAATTTAATTTTTTGTGCTACATCTTTTAATGTTAATATTTTTATATATTCTGGTCCCTTGATAAAAAATTCTCTTTGTTCATTTATAAGACATTCTAATACCTTATATAAAGTATTCTTTCTCTGTTCTATCGCTTTTATCAAGAAAACTGCCTTATTTATCTTTTCTTTTACATAAGAACAGGTTTCCATATCAAATTTATCATTCAATACACTTTTATACGTATTATTTACTGTAAGCCGTGGCAATACACTATCATTCATTATTATATATAGTTCTCCATCAATATTTTTTATTTCTGCATCTGGAATCGTATAATTGACCTCATCACCCGTAAAAAATCCTCTTGATGGCTTAGGTTCTAATTTTTTTATTAAATCTCCATATCTCTGTGCTTCTCTTATGGATATATCAAATTTTCTAGCTATTGCATCATATTTATTTTTAGCTATATCTTTCAAATGATATAAAATCATTTCTTTTATAACATCATCTAAAATATTTAATTTCATACTTTGAATGAGAAGACACTCTTGAATGTTTCTAGCTCCAATTCCATATGGCTCTAAAGACTGTACAATTTTCAACCCTTCTTCAACATCAGACTTTGAACTTTTAATCTCTTTTGCTATTTCACTTGTTTTAATTTCGAGATATCCACATGAATTAAGAGATTCAATTATATACTTTGCTATTCCAATTTTATATGGATCCTCATCAACTTCTACAAGCTGCTCATAAAGATATTCTTTTAATGATTTTTTCTTTTCTATAAAATTAAATAGTGATGCTTGTTCATCTTTAGAATAATTCATTTCACTTCTATCAACATCTCCATCAATATCATAAATAAAATCTTTTATCATAGATTTATTTTTAATATACTCATCATTTTCTATTTGCGATTCATCCATTTCTAATACTGGATTCTCAGAATACTCATTATCAATATATTCTCTTAAGTCATACATAGACATCTGTAAAAGCTTTATTGATTGCTGCATATTTTGAGTTAATATCATCTTCTGTTCCTGCTTAATTTCTAAATTATAGTCTAAATCCATAATCCCCACCCTCATCAACAACATAATTTAAACGTATTCATAGAATGCATTTCACGCCCTTTATATATTATATTTCTAGTATACCCTTTTTTTTACTGTTGCTTCAAGTATCCTTATAATTATTTACAAAAAAAGAGCAGGTAATATTACAAGCTACAAAAGTAAATATTACCAACTCTTATTTTAATAACTATTATTTCTTTAAAAATACTAATCCACAACAATAAGGCCCTGAATGAACACATACAGTAGATCCAAGTGGGCATTCTATATAATTTATATTATTATTTTCAAGATATTCTATAAAATCTTTTTTTATTTCTATATTACTAGCATAAACTAATAAAACTGGAACATTAGGGTCTAATTCACATTCTTCAAAGTCACTAATTATCTTTTTAAATGCTTTTTTGCTTCCTCTAACCTTGTCTTTCACTGACATTATTCCATCTTTTATATTCAGTACAAGTTTAACTCCTAAAACTGTTCCTACAACTCCAGCTGTTTTTGATATTCTTCCACCTTTAATAAGATTATCTAATGATTCAAAACACATTCTTGTTTCTACTTTATACTTTTTATCTTCTAATTCAGCTACCATTTCTTCCGCACTATAACCTTGGTCTAAAAGTGTGCATGCTTTTAATACTTGTATTCCTAATGCTGGTGCTATATTTTGAGAATCAACTATGAATATATCATCACTTTCAATAGCATTTTTTGCAATACATGCTGATTGATATGTTCCACTCATTACTGATGACATTAAAATTGCAATAATCTTATACCCTTGGTCTAAATATTTATTGAAACAGTCAATAAATCTATTTGGAATTATCTGTCCTGTAGTAGGAAGTTCCTTTTCAGTTTTCATTCTATTAAGTAACATTTCTGCATTAATGTCAACTCTATCTAAATAACTTTCTTCTCCGAAATTAATTACTACTGGAAGAACTTCTATATCATATTTATCATACAATTCCTGTGGTAAATCTGCAGTACTATCTGTTATAATCTTTATCTTTTCCATCATCTTCATTCCTCTTCACTTATTTCATATTTGGGAATCCTAATTGTCTTAATGCTTCATAAGCTACTATTGCTACAGTATTAGATAAGTTTAAACTTCTAGTACTTGACTTTATCATAGGTACTCTTAAGCCACTATGCCTCTCATGTACATCCTCAGGTACTCCACATGTTTCTCTTCCAAACATGATAAAATCTCCTTCTTGGAATGCAATTTCATCATAATGAGTTCCTGTTTCATGAGTAGTTGCTAAAAAGATTCTTTCAGTTCCATACTTATTTAGAAAATCCTCATAACTCTCATGTATCTCTAAATTTAACTGATCCCAGTAATCTAATCCTGCTCTTCTTACATGCTTTTCATCAATATCAAATCCAAGTGGTTTAATTAAATGCAATTTACTATCTGTTAGTACGCAAGTTCTTGCGATATTTCCTGTATTTTGTGGTATTTCTGGCTGATACAATACTATATTTAAATTCAAAGTTTCACCTTCTTTAATTTTCTTCTTAATAATCTCTAGTTTATCTTAAAATTATACTATATGGTTTATTACAAGTCAAAATTTCATTTCACAGTTTACCTATAATAATTTATTAGAAAAATAAATGTACATTATTTATTTTACATCTGTCTTTATTCCAGTATTATAAAATAATCTGTACATTTATTTCAATGTTCTCTTTAATTTGCAGCAGTAGAATTTCCAGCTGTATTACTAGTATTTGTAGTAGCGTTTGTGCTAGTATTATTAGTATTAACTGGACCTGCCGCAGTATTTTCTGGTGCTGCTGTACTTCCATCAGCAGGAGGTGTTGTATCATTAGCTGGAGCAAGTGGTTTAGTTCCTTTCTTAACCACTACATCAACTTTAGCATAAGTGTCTCTAGAAACTATTTCTCTCTTAGTTTCTACGCCATTTTCATATGTTATCTGATATGCAATTGTCTTATATCCAGTCATTCCTCCACCTTCGTTAACTTCTTTACCTTGTTCTAAAGTATTATCTTCAATAACCTTTGTTTCTGGTGGTAATGTTTCTAATATATCACTTGCCATATCGTAAGTTTTTCCATTTAATGCACTTGGATTCCCATATATATTATATGTTACAACTTTTCCACCTGTTATTCCTTGAATATAGATTGGGAAATCGTATGTATTTTTAAATTTATAATCTAAATATCCATATGCAACTGTTGCATCTAACCCTGGTGTTGCATATCCAACAGACATAGAATGATTTGTTCTTTCTGTTGACCTTATGTTAGCTCTCATAACTGCCCTATATAAAGTTGTTGAAACTTGGCATATACCTCCACCTATACCAGGCTCTACTTTATTCCCAACGTATGTTCCTGCTTCTTTGAATCCTGCTTCTTCTGTTCTTGGCCCAACTACCTCATTAAAGCTGAATACTTCTCCAGGCATAACAATTGTTCCATTAATTTTCTTTGTTGCTAATTCTATATTACTGCATCTTCCTGGTGCTGAAGTACCATAACTTGTTGAGAATGATCCCATAACTCCATTTATTTTGGATAAATCTTCTGATGTAATCTCCGCTTTTGTCACTTCAGGCTCAACTACTACAGTTTCTTCAGAATTCACTACTCCATTTATGGCTTCTTTAAGTGTTGAATCAAGTTGATCTTCCTTAATAGTTATACCATCTACTTCAGGTTCTATTGAAATATTCCCACCTTTTATGAAAAGAGTAGCATTTTTAGGAGACTTACTTACTTCATTTATTAAATTTTTTTCAAAATCTTTAAGTTTATCATCATTATAGCTAAATTTCATTTCTATGTCAGCTTTTTCCTTACCCTTAATAGCTGCATATTTATGTATTATGCCATATTCCTTCCCAAAATTATAAGCTTCATCAACTGTAGAATCTACATCGTAATCTGGATCTATATCTGAATAAACCAACTCAAATGTTTTATCTTGTACATTAATTTTAAGCTTTTTATCGCTTATTGGGCCAACAAGCTCTGACTTTAATTGTGCTTCCGCCTCTTCTTTAGTCATGCCTCCAATATCTATGTTTTGAACCGTAACCCCTGGGTATATTTTATCATTCCATTTTTCAATAGCATTATTTACAGATATGTAGTAAGCTGATATTCCAGCTAATACAATTACTAATGCTGCACTAGAAATTAATATCCCCTTTTTTCTAGCTGATTTCTTCTTAGAAATCCTAGTTTTTTTTTCATCACTATTTCTCACTAGTTGCCTTCCCCTTCCAAAGAATTTATAAAAATATGAAATTTATTAATACATAATTGATGACAATCTACAATACTCTGCAGATTGCCATCAATATTACTATTATATCATATTCTGCTATATATATGGTAGCGTGATTATCACATATAATCTATCAATTTCTAGCTAACCTGTACCTTGGCTCTTATTTTTGAAGTCTCCCCATCATAATCAAATGCTTCTATAGTAACTGACAACTTATTTGGATTAACTTTACCCACTTCTTTTATGGTATAACTTGTCTTATCTTTATCTACTGTTCCTACCCATTCATTATTTAAGAATATATTATATCCAAGTAAATCAATATTAGTATTTCTATTCCATGACACATATATTCTTCCTTTTTCCATTCTCGCTTTTAATCCACTTATTATATCTGGTTGGATTAACAAATCTATATTATCTGGTCCCCAATTTGCATCTACTGGGTTTCCGACACCTGCAACTTTTTGTCCTTCACTATACTGCCAAACTCTCCACCGTGTCCATCCTCCAATATCTGGTGGAATCCTTGGATTTACAGGAACATTTGTATACATAGCAATCCATAAAGGCATATTTTTTAGCGGATATCCTTTTCCTTTAATATAAAAATTATTATAAAGTTCAATAAAAAATAATCCAGTATAAAGCATAAGTCTTCTTCTTGTCTTTTTTTCAAATCTCTTTCTAAATCTATCTATCCAATCAATAAGTGTTTTAGTTGAAATACTTTTATCAACTGGTGTCTCAATATCTAATACTGGAAGTAAATCCCCATAATCTTTTTCACCAAATCCACTTTGGAGTGTACTTATAAAATCATCGCATTGCCTATCCGCATCAGTAAGATCATATGAAGGTACTCCAAAGTGATATGCTCCTACAGGTATTCCATAATTTCTCGCTTGTTTTGCATAATTTAAAAATTTTTTATCTACTCTAAATCTTCCTGAACCTGAACCTGAAGATCTTAAATATAAAAAATCTACTTTAGTTGCTATGATATTGAATTGTACACTTTGTGTATATTCATTTATATCTATTCCAAATAGACTTTTTGCATTTCTATTCTGCATAATGCCTCCAACTCAAAAATACTTTTCTACCATATAATTATTAATTTATAAATAAAAAAATTACTTATAATCTGGAAATATGCTTTCCAAGTTATAAGTAATTTTATAAAACAAATCTTAAATTATCTAGTTACTTTCATTGAATCTTCTATAATCATATCTATTAATTCTGCAAACCCAATATTAAGAGCTGCAGCACTCTTTGGAATTAAGCTGTTCTTTGTCATTCCTGGTAATGTATTTACTTCTAATATATATGGAATTCCTTCTTTAGTTACTATCATATCTACTCTTGAGTAAACTTCACACTTTAAAGCTTTATAAGTAGCTAATGCCATTCTCTCTACTTCTTCATGTAATTCTTTTTCTAATTCAACAACAACTTCTTCTGCTCCACCATCATTATACTTTGATGCAAAATCAAAGAATTCTGCTTTAGGCTTTATTGCTATTACAGGAAGCATTTTGTCTCCATATACAGGGCAAGTTATTTCATCACCCTTAATAAATTTTTCAATCATTACTTCTGAATCCCATTTAAATGCTTCTTTTATGCAGTTTTCAATTTCTTTTTCTTCTTTTACTACAAATGTAGCAACACTTGATCCTCCATGAGTTGGTTTTACAACTACAGGATATCCTAATTCATTTATTTTTTCATAATCTATTTGATCATTCTTAGTTAAGTTAATCCAAGGTGCAGTTCTTATGTTTGATGCCTTAAGAATTGATTTAGTAACATCTTTATCCATACACATTCCACTGCTTAATGGACCACATCCTGAATAAGGTATTCCAAGTGTTTGAAGTACTGATTGAACTGTTCCATCCTCACCAAATTGACCATGTAATGCTAAAAGAGCAAAATCTATATCCTTAACCTTATTAATAATATCTTCTTTTTTATCTATTACAATCGATACAACTTCATATTTATCTTTATTAATATTTTCTACTATTGATCTTCCACTATTTAATGATATTTCTCTTTCAGATGAAATACCGCCCATTATTACTCCAACTTTCATTTATTACCTAACCTCCAAGCTTAAACTACATTTCATTATATTTATATATTAATAAAATCACTCTGTAAATGAAAGAACCACGATTAATTTAAATTCTATTAACCGTGGTTTTATTTTTATCAAATACATAAAAAATTATTATTTTTGAATTGTTTTATAGTATTTACATAAATCATTTATTGGACACTGACTACATTTTGGATTTCTAGCAGTACAGCATCTTCTTCCATGAAATATTAATACATGATGCATTAAAGTCCATTCTTTTTTAGGGAATTCCTTCTGAAGCTGTTTTTCTACTTCTAAGACATTACCAGAATCAGCAAGTCCTATTCTATTTGATACTCTAAAAACATGAGTATCTACAGCTATTGATGGAATACCAAAAGCATTTGAAAGTACAACATTTGCAGTTTTTCTTCCTGCTCCTGCAAGAGACATTATTCCTTCCATAGTCTTAGGAACTTCTCCATTAAAATTTTCTTTAAGCTGTCTCACCATTAATATTAAATTCTTAGATTTATTTCTATATAACCCTATTTGTTTTATTCTTTCCTCTAATTCATCATTAGTTAGCTTTAAAAACGAATCCACATCTGGATAGTCTTTAAATAAAGTTTCTGTAACTTCATTAACCTTTTTATCTGTTGTTTGTGCTGATAATATAGTTGCTACTAATAATTGAAAAGGAGTTTTAAAATTTAATTCACATTGTGCATCTGGATACGTTTCTTTTAAAATCTCAGCGATTTTCTTTGTCCTTGCTTTCATATTTTTCTCCTTATTTATATACTCCTCTGTAACTTTCAGGTAGAAGTTTTGCTATGCTTCTCATTAGTATATCCATACATTTATCTTCATATTCGTGTTTATCTTCTCTCTTTTCTCGTACAGGGAATTCAATTTTATTTCCTATATTTATAGTTATATCTGAATGATGCCACTTTTCTCCTCCCATATCTCCGTTCTTACTTATAGGTAGAAGTTTTTCAGTTCCACTAATTCCAATAGGTATTATTTCCGCCTTTGCCATTCTTGCAAATAATAGTACACCTTTTTTTCCCTCTATCATAGCACCAGTTCTGCTTCTTGTTCCTTCTGGAAATATTAATATATCATCGCCACCTCTTAATGCTCTAACAACTTTAGTAATTGCCTCTTTATCTGCTGAATTCGGTGTAATGGTTATATTTTTAACAAGCTTTGTTCCTATTCTTGTTACTGGATCATCAGATAACTTCTTTCCAGCTATAAAATATGGGTCGCTTTTTTCTTTGAGAATCTTGTTTAGTACAATACCATCTGAATTACTTAAATGATTACATACAAATATTCTTGGTTTTTTAACTTTATCTATATTTTCTAATCCATTTACAGTTAAATTAGCATATTTATTTATATATCCATCTGTAAGCCTTTTGGCAAATTTCACAAGCATATCATCTGGTAAGATTCTCAAAATCTTCACTACTATTGGAGATAACACCTTTATCCACTCCCTTTAAATGAATATTTATTATAATTAATTATGTAATATAATTATTGAAATCTAAATTACTCATAATATTATATATACTTTTATATTTAATTGCAATTAACAAGACCGCATCACGTTTTTAACACTTTATCTTGTAATCAGCACTATCATCTTTACATAGTATTCTATATGATATAATTGTAAAATATTTACTCACACTTTACAATACATGTATCAATAAAATATGAGTAACTTAATATTTCTATTATTTTTTAATTATTTAATCTCTATATTCATTTAAATATGGTGATTCAAATTTAATTTTTTCTATTTCATCATTATTCAAATACAATGCTTTTCTTATCATCGCATTTCTTTTTAATACATTTTTTCCTCTCCAGCCACATGAAGTTTTTTTGAAAGTATCTTTAAATTCGCTATTACTCATATTTATTATAAAATCTTCATTATTTTCATTCATAAAATCCATGGCTTTAAATTCTTCTATAACTGAAATTTCAGCCTTTTCATTATAAGGGCACTTAAGCTGACAGCTGTCACAGCCAAAAATTCTACCATCAAGCTTTTGGATTTCCCAGTCTTCAAGTTCTTTTTTTTGAGTAATATATGAAAGACATATATTACAATTTTTCATTTTTTGATTTATAGCTTTAGTTGGACATTCTCCATAACATATACTACATTCACCACATTCTTTAAATAGGTCTATTTCATCAAATGTTCGTTTATCTTCATCATATATTTCTAAATCTGTTATGATTTCTGCTAAAAAAGTATATGAACCATGTTTTTCTGTTATAACTAAATTGTTTTTTCCAATAAATCCAACTCCTGAAATATAAGCAAGATATCTTTCAGGTAGTGAATTACTATCAACAAATCCCTTTGCTTTTCCACCATAACTTTCAATTATCTTACAAATTTCATTTAAATATTTATTCACTACAAAATGATAATCTATTCCTCTTGTATATACTGAAAATCCATTTTGAGTATTATTCTTCACATAAAGATAGGGAAAAGCTATAGATATTATAGTTTTTCCCCCATCAAACCACTTATTTGCATCAATACGTAGTTCTAATTCACTTTCCTCAAACTCGTTTTCTAAATTGTTTTCTTTTCTATATTTAAAAAAGTCTTTTAACTCGTCAAATCTTCTTACTTTAATAAATCCTACTGAATCTATACCTAAAGAAAGGCAATAATTTATTATATCTTGTTTTACTCCCATGCTTTTTTCCTCTAAATAACCATGTCATTAAATATTTTTCTTTTTCTACCTTGAATATCTCTTATTTCAATAATAGATGCCTTTGGTCTGTTTGGCAATATATTTTTTGCTCTAATTCCTACTGCTGTAGCTCCTTCTGGTACATTATGAAGGACAACAGAATTTGCTCCTATTTTTGCATTATCTCCAACTTTAATTGGACCTAATACTTTTGCGCCTGTCCCTATAAGAACATTATTTCCTATTGTAGGATGCCTCTTTCCTGTATGTTTTCCTGTCCCCCCAAGGGTTACTCCATGATATATAGTAACATCATCACCAATTTCTGCTGTTTCACCAATAACAACTCCCATTCCATGGTCAATAAATAGACCTTTTCCTATGGTTGCTCCCGGATGAATCTCTATACCTGTAAAAAATCTTGATATTTGAGATACTAACCTTGATAAAAAAAACAATTTATGCTTATAAAGAAAATGTGAACATCTATATGCTATTAAAGCATGAACGCATGGATATAATAATAATACTTCTATTTTACTTTTAGCTGCTGGATCTTCATTTAATATTCTTTGCAAATCATAATTTAATCTTTTAAACACAGCTATATTCTCTCCTCTCGTATAATTCAGCCTAATTTATATTAATCAAATAGTCCCATAGATATATATTTTTCTCCTCCATCTGGAGCTATTGCTAAAACCTTTTTGCCTTTTCCAAGCTTTTTAGCTTCTTCAATTGCTGCATATATTGCAGCTCCTGCTGATATACCAACTAACACTCCTTCTTTATCTGCAAAAGCTTTAGCTGTATCAAATGCGTTTTTGTCTTCTACTGTAACAATTTCATCTACAAATTCTTTTTCATAAATACTTGGAACAAAACCTGCACCTATGCCTTGAATTTTATGTGCTCCTGGATTTCCTCCACTTAATACTGGTGAAGTTGCTGGTTCAACTGCTATAGTTTTAATATTAGAATTTTTCTTTTTTAAATTTTTAGAAATTCCAATTACTGTTCCACCAGTACCAACACCAGCAACAAATGCATCTAAGTCTGGAATATCTTTATATATTTCTTCTGCAGTAGTAGCATAATGTTTTTCTGGGTTAGCTATATTTTCAAATTGTTGTGGTATAAAATATCCATCACCACTTCCAATTTCTAATGCTTTTTCAATAGCACCTTTCATTCCTTTAGCACCTTCTGTTAGTACTAATTCAGCTCCATATGCCTTTATTAAATCTCTTCTTTCTTTACTCATTGTTTCAGGCATTACTATGATTACTTTATATCCTTTTAATTTTCCTATAAAAGCAAGTGCTATACCTGTATTTCCACTAGTAGGTTCTACAATTACAGACCCTTCTTTTAATAATCCTTCTTTTTCTGCTTTTTCTATCATTCCTAGTGCAGCTCTATCTTTAACGCTTCCACCTGGATTAAACTTTTCTAATTTCACATAAACATCTGCAATATTTTCATCCTTAATTAACTTATTCACCTTTAAAATTGGTGTATTTCCTATTAAATCTAA
>DPOH01000316.1 GCA_003539755.1 Clostridium sp. | reverse complement strand
CATAGCGTACTTTACACTATCCCCTATATAATTATTGTTATATATCTATTACTCAATTCCCTACAGTACCTAATTAATATTATATTCCACTTTTTACCAAAAGTCTATTTTAAATATATAATTTCATACCTAACAACAGAGCATTATAAAAATGCTCTACCTTAAATAATATATATTTTAACTCAAAAGTTCACCACTGTATTCCTCGCCTATCTTCTTCATCTTTGATTAATTTAATATTATATTCTTCAATTGAATTTAAACTAATACTACTCTGGTTTGAGTATTTTGGTACATACCAGCTTTGTGATTCAAAGTATTTTCTAAATTGTTCTACCTTAAATATATACCCATGCCTAGCATAAATTTCATTTCTTGCTATTCCAAGCTGATAGTTGTTTAAACTCTGTATCTGCTCTTTGCTTAAATAAGTGTCACTGCTCTTTTGATGGTACAGTAGGCCAAATATCAAAAGCTAATGAATGCACGATAGAATTAAGATGTAAAACCGAGCTAGTAAAAGATGCTCTTAAGACTATAAAACAAATACATCCTTATGAAGAGCCTGTAATTAATATACTTCCTATATTAAATAATTTGTTTGAATAAGAGGTATATATTACATACTTAAAATAAATATAAAAGAAGTAATATCTAAAGAGTTTTTAGGAAACAATAATTTTCCATCTAATCTCTTAGATATTACTTCTTAATTTATTTATATTACTTTTCACCTCATCTGTTAATCTTATCGATTAATTATCATGAGTAAAAAGTTCTTTAAATGTTATTTTAAATAATACCATAGCTAAAATAAATGTAACTACATCCGCACAAGTTTGAGACCATATTACCCCTGAATATCCAAATAGGCTTCTTAAAATCAGTACTGTAGGAACAAATATTAACCCTTGTCTTCCAACTGATAAAATCATTGCTGGAATAGCCTTTCCTGCTGACTGGAACATTACTGTAGCTAATAAAATCACACTGATAAATGGTGTAGATATAAGCATAATTCTAAGCATTAATGCTCCTGATTCAATTATAGACTTATCTCCAATAAATCCTGCTGTAATAGCTCCTGCCATAACCACAAGTATTAATGCCATTATGATTGACAATATGCCCTGAAAAACAAAACTGAATTTTAAAACTTCCTTAAGTCTTTTTTTATTTCCAGCTCCATAGTTATATCCCATTAAAGGCTGAGCACCAAAAGAGAACCCTACAAGAACTAAAACAACTATCATACTTACTTTCATTGCAATCCCCATAGCTGCTATCTTATCATTTCCATATGAATATAATGATCTGTTCATAGCCATTATCCCTATACTCTGCATTATATTTGTAAGAGATGCTGGTATTCCTATTATAAAAATATCCTTCATCTCAGCGAAATTAACACGACATGCATTAAGTGCCACAGTAAGCTTTGAACTTCTTCTTAATATGATATAAATATAAAATATATCCGCTACTATATTACCAATAACAGTAGCTATTGCTGCCCCTGATACTCCCATACCTAAAACCATAATAAATATAGGATCTAATATTATGTTTACTACAGTTCCAAGTATACTTCCAACCATAACTTCTTTTGCAAGTCCTTCTGTTCTTATTATATTTGAAGGTGCTAATGAAAAAATTATAAATGGTGCTCCAAAAGCAATATACTTATAGTAATCTGCTGCAAATAAATAAGTCGATTCATCTGTTCCTAAAATTCTTAATGCTGTATTGGAAAATAAAAGCATAATAACAGTAACTATTATTCCACATAAAAATGCTCCATAAAAACAGAATGAACTTACACGTCTTGCATCATTATCTTTTTTCTGTCCAAAAAGTCTTGATATTGCAGAACTTCCTCCAAGTCCAAATATATCTCCTAATGCTATCATAAGCGTATATAAAGGAGCACATAATGATACGGCCGCCACTTGATTAGGATCACCAGTCTGACCTATAAAATATGTATCTGCCATATTATATATAAGAGTTACAATCATACTAAACACTACTGGCAGTGCTAATTTAAAATACGCTTTTCTCACAGGAGCATTTTCAAATAAATTTTCTTCCATGTATAACATCCTTTCTTAAATCCTAATAATAAACATAAAAACACCAACATATTATGTTTATAATAATATGTTGCCTTAAAAGTCCATTGTTAATAATATGAAATTTTGTTGAAAATAAATATGACACATGTCACAATATAAATATGAAAAAAATAAATGATAAAAAATTATTAGCAAAATACATATCTAAATATAAAATAAGTGAATGCTTTTCAGATTTCAAAATGATAAAAACAGAACTGGTCCAGTATGAAAAAGGAGAATTTATATATATGGAAGGAAATAAGATTAAGGACCTTCTTTTCTTTGTAGATGGAAGAATAGAAATATATAATTTATCTAGAAACGGAAATGGATTCACCATAGCATACTGCGAACCCCTAGGCTTTTTAGGAGATATGGAATACCTAGCTGAAATACCTACACCTAATAATGTAGAGGCACTTACTACAGTTACATGCATAGCAATCCCCCTTAAGGCTAACAAGCATATACTTGAAAATGATATAAAATTCTATAAGTTTCTTTCAAAAACACTTGTAAATAAAACATTAGGACTAAGTCAAAGTATTTGCAATGAAAAAGTTCCATCAATCGAAAAACTAAAAAGTTATCTCGAACTGATTGGAAAAAATCATATTATTGATACTAACTTAAATGAAATTGCACAAAGTATAGGAATAAGCTATAGACAGTTAATGCGCCATATGAATCGTTTATGTGAGGCTGGTTATTTATCAAAAGGAGAAAAGAAAGGTGTGTACATAATGAAATAATTTTATGTTATTACTTGCTAATTGCTGTTAAATAATCATATCATGTATACTAAGATAATAACTAAATATCAATTAGCATAATAAAAACACAGTCCATTTTATTTTTTAATATGTGCTGTGTTTTTGTTATCTAAGTATTCATTTTCCAATATATTTATAGCCAGTATCTTTTTATCATCATCAAAACCATAATAATCATTACATAAAACAAGATGATCTTCTAAACCAAACATGTCATCTTCATCATCTAAAATAATATAGTTATTAACTTTTTTCTCATTATTATCAATCCATTTTTTGATTTCATCTCCTCTTGTTGTGCTGAAACTTGGAGTCTTGCCTATAATCCTATCTTCAATATGATATTTTCTGAAGTTCCTCAAAATTTCTGACCAATAGATTGTATCTTTTTCAATTCTCCAAGAAGATGAAATTACAACATATGCATCATATTGTAAAATAATTTCTTTTAAATTCCTCATACATTGTTTATCAAAATAAAATTGATGATAAAAAGTACTTTTTCCATCTCTTTGTTCCTGAAGATCTTGATTCCTTCCTGTATTTAAAACACCATCAATATCTAAAAATACTATGTTAATTTTATCCCCCTCATTTTTTATAAAGTTCACTATTATTGCACTTCCTAAAAATAAAAACAAATCTTAAAATAAGTCTTGTCCTTTTACTATCAAATCTAGTGTTAATGTCATTTAAGAAAAAAATCTAAATATGAGTTAGCATAATAAAACACAGTCCAGTCTTAAATATATCTGTAAAATTATTCATTTATAAGTAACCTCCATTAATATTTTATATATTATGTGAAATTAATTCTAAATCTCTACCAATTTCTTGTTTTTAATTATTTAATTTCACCTCTACTAATAGTTGTCTATACCAGGTCTTTTACTACATCTTCAACATTAATTACTATTTACCTTTTGTCACTTCTAACTACAATAGAATATTTTATACTATCATCTTTAAGCTACCCCTAAATACTTAGAGTGTTGTTTGTTTAAATGCTGCCTTTATATTCTGCTAACACTCAATCATAATCTCGAATATATCCTCAAATTTAGCATATTCATGGAGATTTTCATAGTTTCTCTTTTCTGCTGTACAATCTGATGTTATCATAATCGCATATTCCTCACTGAATATTGCACCTATAACACCTTCGCCATACTTTAACTTCATTATATTGTCTAAAATAATATTTTCATCAACATCCATTTTTGCATCAGTTAGCCTAATACCATGAATCATTTTAACTTTGTTATCATATTCTGAATAGTAAAACACTTTACCAGTTTCCTTTTCTACATATAGTGTAAGATAGACTCCCTCACCTAAAAGTGCGCCACATACTCCTATTTCTCCATTTGTAGATATCTCCATTTTCATTCACTATCCCTCCAGTATATAATTTCTATATATAATTTGAAATAATTATTTACTATTATTAAAAATAAGTTCATCCAGTGTTACAGGAAAAAAGTTATTAACATCAATCCCCACATTGAATCTACAAGATATTTCAGATATTTTATTATTATGTATATGTCCAAATAAATGGTAACTGCCGTGATATCTATTATTCCAATCTTCAAGTGGATAGTGCATTAAAACTACTCTTCTCTTGTTATCTATTATTTCTTTATAAATGCTGCATTCCTCAAAAAGTTCATTGAATTCTTTATACTTAAGCAGTCTCCAGTCATGATTTCCTTTTATTAATATTTTATGCCCTTTTAGATTCTTAACTAAATCAATTATATTAAATACTTCTTACTTCTTTCTTGGAAATCCTATATCTCCTAATATATATACTATATCATTATCATTGATTTTTTTATTCCAATTATCTTTAATTGTTTCATTCATATTTTCTATATCAAGAAATGGTCTATTGCTTTGCTTAAGTAAATTTATATGGCATAAATGAAGATCACTTGTATAATAAATCAACGACTTCACCTCTTTATATTTCTTTGTAATTTCGTATGTTTATTCTAATAGTTTGTTTCGTATTTTGTATATATAAATTATGCAGACTGCACAGCTTTGAGGAAATTATAAGATAATCTATACTAGCTCTATTAACCTTTACCAAAGATTTTAAAGAAATTTGCTTTTTAAGATTTAAATTTTAATAGAAAAAGCTTTAATCGTTGATCTGTAATGATTAATATTTAACATTTAAACTTTCAATATATTCCTACATCTCAATTTTTGAGAAGTCTCTCTTCATTATATATCACGCTTATTAACCTATAAGCAGAGGAGTATAGAATTTATAATTTTCGTGCAGCCTGCAAAGTAATATCAAAACCTAATCTGGAATACTGATTTGTGTTATTGCATTTGATTCACTTAATACATAATCTACATTATTTTCAAAGTCCTCGATTTCCTTTGTAAGCTTTTCAATTTTATCAGCTATATTAATTCCATCTACAAATATCCATTCATTGTTATCTTTATACTGTTGTATAAAATCTTGAAATCCGCTGATTTTATTTTGCTTATCAGATCCAAGCATAACTTTAATCTGTTCATCTATTTTTTCATTAACTTCTTCATTATTATTTGATATGACCTTTTTACAATAGTTGTAATCACTTTTCAGTCTAGTAAGTAATTTTTTCTTTATTTCAACTATCTTTTTTGCCTCTATAGCTTCAGCAACAGTATATTTAACACCGCCTATGGTAACTTCTGTTTTTGAATTTGATAAAACAATAAGCTTTTTTATTAAGGCACGCCTTTTAATTAAGTCAGTAATAGCTTGATAATCTGCAACTGCCTTGGAAATAAACTCATCATCCTGTAATGTTGTGTTATAAACAAATTTTGCAGCCTTCCCTTTAATACCTATGAAATCACTATTGGCTATTCTTTTTTCAATTCTTTTATCTAAAAGCTTCAATTCAGCCAATGCCCTATGTATACTCATCTTTGCCATATAAAAATCCTCCTTACAAAAGTTTCATTATCATATTGATATTACAATAGTAATTAACTTTCATATATTATTTAATATCAATTTGAAATATTTTATAAATGTTTATTTAGACTTTCATAACTTCTTTTTTACAATAAGAAATTTGATGTTATCATAACCAAGTAATATTTCCCCAATATGACTCCCATTACTAATTGTTCATAATTGTCATTTAATTGTATAACTTTTTAAATTTATCTTAACGCTCTTTTAGCTTTCCGCATAATATCTAGCTCCCATCTGAATTATTTCAAAATAATAACATTGACCTACCGAATTATTATGAAGATATGAATCCTGTGCTCTAATATATATACTATGAACATCTCTGTCCAATATCTCTTCGCTTTTCACAAAAGTGTCATAAAATTGGTCAACCTCACATTTAAAATATTCCATAACTCTATTTTCTAGTATTCTAATGTATTTGTCATAATCTGAAACAAAACGAGGCATTTTAGGACACCACTCATCATCATCACAATCTCTTAAATATGTTGTATTAAAAGATTTATATATACATTTATTATTGTGTACCTTATCGTGTGTACACTTCTTTAATTCACTCAATGAATAACTTAGCCTTTTCATTTCTTCAGTAATATAGCCATCAACTTTTGATATTTTAATATAAGGCTCATAATAATATTTTTTTAATATCCCTACTGTATATCCTAATTTCAAATATAAAGTTCCATCAGTTGATTTTAAAGTATCATCAATTAATTTTGTTATTTTTTCCTCATTGTTTAAATCATCATATATATCACATATTACGTCCATCTTTCCAATTTCCTCCTTATAATTCCTTTTACGCATTTTAATTCCTCTTGGATACATTATAAGTTCTTTCCATAATTTTATCAAGTACTTTTTTATTTTATAGAAATTTTTTTAACTTTCTCTGAAAAACATTTTAATGTTATAATTTTATTGATATATTATTGANNGATTAATACATAAAAGGGGAATCTAATATGAGTAAATTAATAGGTAATTTTATAGGTAAACTTAGACAAGATAAAAAATTATCTCAACAGGAATTGGCAGACTTAATAGGCCTATCACAAACTAGTATGCAGAGATATGAATCTGGGCAAAGAGAGCCATCTATTAAAGTATTAAAAAAAATTTCAGAAATTCTTGAAGTTCCTTTATCTACCATAGTAATGCAAGATAGAAATTCTCAACTATATAACGATGTTTGTGCTATCAATGATTCAGATGATTCTGATTGGTTTCAAAAAATTATCAATGCAGACATAGCTTTTATCACTCTCTGTAACTATTGGGGATTTCAATTAAAGACTTTAAGTGATCCTGAAGATCCATCATTAACTGATGATCATAAAATTATATATATCGATAAAAACAATATATCTCAAGAATTCAGCCTAACTTATGAAAGCTATAGAAATTTATTTAATTCTGTTGGAAAATGCATTGAAAAAGAAATACTCTATTCAAAATTTCATGATTCTTTAGACTAATATTTACAATCGAGTAGGAGGTAGACAATTATTTTGTCTACCGACCTCTCAGTCGAGTAAATAAGA
>DPOH01000061.1:357-20235 GCA_003539755.1 Clostridium sp. | reverse complement strand
CTGTTCAATTTTCAAAGATCTTCGCTGTCTCTCGACCGCTTTCTTATCATAACATCATCAGCGTTTTTTGTCAACATTTATTTTTTATAAATTTTGAACTTTTTCGCTAATCTGTTTTTGTCTCTCGGCGTTTCCCCCTCGCGACGAATATTATAATAACACGTTTTTAATATTCAATTATGTATTTAAGACTTATTTAAAGCATTTATTTTTTATTTTCGCTATATTTCTATTAAATTCTCATAATTTAAACACTGGATACGCCAGGAGCAGTTATCTCCTATATTTCTATTTATATATGCTCTAACACTAGAGTAATACTTATTTTTTATCTTTATACTATATTATTCTGTAATATATAAGCACTAAATATTTTATTATATCTAAAAAATAAAGTAGAAAATATATATCTACAATCTAATATATATTCTCTACTTTTTCTTTATATTCTATAATGAATTTACTATTTCTTTAAATCTCTTTCCTCTCACCATGAAGTTAGGGAACAAATCAAATGCTGCACAAGCAGGAGATAATGTAACTATATCGCCATTTTTAGCTATTTTCTTAGCAAGCATTACGGCTCCTTCAAATGTATCTACTCTTTGAATATTAACTTTTATTCCTTTTTCAGCTTCTAATTTATCAAATGCTGCTTGAATTTTATCACTTGTAGCTCCAACAAGTATTAATTCTTTTATATATGGATATCCTTCATATGCTAATGGTTCAAATGGTATATGTTTATCATATCCACCTGCTATAAGAATTACTTTTTCATCAAATGCTTTAAGTCCTGCTAATGTTCTTGTTGGACTTGATGCAATAGAATCATTGTAATATTTAACTCCATCTAATTCCCTTACTAGTTCACATCTATGTTCAACACCAGCAAAAGATTCAGCAACTTTTTTCATATTAGCAATAGAAACATCATCCATAGTTGCTAAAAATGCTGCTAAATAATTTTCTACATTATGCATACCTTTAATCACAATATCTTCTTTTCTGCATACTTCAATTCCTTCTAAATATAGAACTCCATCTTTATAATATGCTCCATTTTCTATAACTCTCTTTGAACTAAATTCTTTTACTATTCCTTTAGCTTCTTTTTCAAATCCATAAGTAATATCATTTTCTCTATTTACTACTAACACATCATCTGCTTCTTGATATAAAAATATGTTTTTCTTTGCATCTATATATTCCTGCATATCTTTATGCATATCTAAATGATTAGGTGCTAAATTAGTGCATACTGCTACATTTATTTCTTCTTTCATGGTCATAAGCTGGAAGCTTGATAACTCTAATACTACTTTATCTTCATCCTTTATTTCTTCTATTTGCGCAAATAAAGGTGTTCCTATATTTCCTCCAACCCAAGTTTTATATCCTTCAGCTTCTAAAAGCTTAGATATTATAGTTGTTGTTGTTGTTTTTCCATCACTTCCTGTAACCGCAAACACTTTTCCCTTAGTATATTTAACGAACTCTTCCATTTCTGAAGTTACATATGCTCCTTCAGCTTTTACTCTAATTAGAGCATCACTATCTATTCTCATAGATGGAGTCTTAAACACAACTTCAAATCCAGTTAATTTATCTAAATATCCTTCTCCAAGTTCAAGTTTTACTCCTTTATTTTCAAAATCTACTGCGACTTCTCCAAGTTGTTCTTTAGTTTTTTTATCAAATGCAGTTACTTCAGCCCCTAACTTTAAAAGAAAATTAATTAATGGTATATTACTAACACCAATTCCTACTACTGCAACCTTTTTCCCACCTATATATTGTTTAAATTCGCTAAAATTTCTTTTCATAAATATGCCTCCACTTTTAATTTATATGCTTAGTAACATTCCTGATCATATTTAACTTAATTATACCACCCCAACTATTCTTCTTCCATATTAATACTTATCATTCATTACAAATTAATTTTCAAATTCCAAATATGTTATAATTGTTATAATTTTTAGAAAAAGGAGTAAGAAATAATTATGAAGCAAAGATTAAATTATTTAGATATTACAAAAGGATTTTCAATAGCTTTAGTAGTTTTAGGGCATATAATCCCCCCAGGAAATACTTCCTTGCGAAACTGGATCTATTCATTTCATATACCTATTTTTTTTATTATATCCGGCTACTTAATCAATTTAAGTAAAGATGTTATACCTATACCAAAATTTATACAAAAAAAATTCAACGCTTTAATTATTCCCTATATTTCATTTGCACTTATTAATTACTTTTTTATTATGTATAACTTGTATATAAAACAAGAATTAGATCAAAAAACTCTTATTATATATTTTATTTATATAATAAAATTTTGTGGAAGATCTGCTATATGGTTCTTACCTTGTTTGTTTATTTCTGAGGTGCTTTTTAAATTACTAACACATAAAGTTTCTAATAACCATTTAAGGTTAATTATTATTTTTAGCTTATTTATTATTCCTTTCTTTATCAAAGCAGATTCAGATACTCTACTTCTAGTATTATTGAGAAGTTTTACTGCTTTAGGTTTTATCGCCATAGGTAATTTATTATACAAACCTATAACAAATATAAACTCAAGCTTTTTCACATTACTAATATTATTTATTACAAATGTGTTCCTCGCACTGTTTAACGGTCCAGTTGATTTATTTGCTCTAAAATTTAATAACATTATTATATATATAATTAATAGTATAATCGGTTCTTTAGCTTTAATACTTTTAAGCAAAAAAGTATCTTTTTCAGTTTTTTTTAAATACATCGGAAAAAACTCTCTTATAATAATGGGAACTCATATACTTACAATAAATCTTGTTAATACATTTTTAATAGATACTTTATCTTTAAACCTTGCATATACATATCCTTCTAGATATCATGCATTATTATTTTCTATTGTTTTGCTAATTGAGGTTCCTATAATATTTGTTTTTAACAATTACCTTAACTTTACTTTAGGCAAAACTAATTTATTGAACACTTTAAATCACCATAAAAAACAGGCTACGAATCAATAAATTCGTAGCCTGCTTAATTAAAATTCTAAACTTTTTTCAATATAAGATTCTAATTCACTAATTTTTATTCTTTCTTGTTCCATAGTATCTCTATTTCTAATAGTAACAGCTTCGTCTTCTAATGTATCGAAGTCAATTGTAATACAGTATGGAGTACCAACTTCATCTTGTCTTCTATATCTCTTTCCGATACTTCCTGTTTCATCGTAGTCAACATTAAACTTCTTGCTTAATTCAGAATATACTTCTGTTGCTTTTTCAGAAAGTTTCTTAGAAAGAGGTAATATAGCTGCTTTAAATGGAGCTAAAGCTGGATGTAAGTGCATTACTGTTCTAACATCTCCACCTTCTAATTCTTCTTCATCATACGCTTCAATTAAGAATGCTAAAGCAACTCTATCTGCACCTAATGATGGTTCTATAACATATGGTATATATTTTTCATTAGTTGTTTGATCTAAGTAGCTTAAATCTTGTCCTGAGTGTTCTTGGTGCTTAGTTAAGTCATAGTCAGTTCTATCTGCTATCCCCCAAAGTTCTCCCCATCCGAATGGGAATAAGTATTCTATATCAGATGTTGCATTTGAATAGAATGATAATTCTTCTTCACCATGATCTCTCATTCTTAAGTTTTCTGGCTTAACATTTAAGTTAAGTAAGAAATTCCAGCAATAATCTTTCCAATATTTATGCCATTCTAAATCTGTTCCCGGCTTACAGAAGAATTCTAATTCCATTTGTTCGAATTCTCTAGTTCTGAAAGTAAAGTTACCTGGAGTTATTTCATTTCTGAATGATTTACCTATTTGAGCTATACCAAATGGTATTTTCTTTCTTGATGTTCTTTGAACAGCTTTGAAGTTTACAAATATACCTTGAGCTGTTTCTGGTCTTAAGTATATTTCTGATTTGGCATCTTCAGTAACACCTTGGAATGTTTTAAACATAAGATTGAACTTTCTTATATCTGTATAGTTCATCTTTCCACATTTAGGACATACTATATTGTGTTTTTCTATGTATTCCTTTAATTCTTCGTTTGACCATCCATCTGCACTTGCTACTTCTGCACCATTTGCTGTCATGTGATCTTCAACTAGCTTATCTGCTCTAAATCTAGCTTTACATTCTTTACAATCCATTAATGGATCTGAGAATCCACCAACGTGTCCTGATGCAACCCAAACTTCTCTGTTCATTAAGATAGCTGAATCTAATCCTACATTATAAGGACTTTCTTGAACAAATTTTTTCCACCATGCTCTTTTAACATTGTTTTTGAATTCTACACCTAATGGACCGTAATCCCATGAGTTTGCAAGCCCACCATAGATTTCTGATCCTGGGAATACAAATCCTCTATTTTTACATAGAGCTACTATTTTTTCCATTGTCTTTTCTACTGCCATTGATTATCCCTCCAAATATATTATTTAAGCACTATAACTAATTCAGTATATAGAACTTGTATTTAAACTAACTATTATTAAATAAAATAAAAAGACCCTAAGCACAAAGGGACGAAATTCTTATTCCGCGGTTCCACCCTTCTTGGCTTGAGCCCAACTTTCTTTACTACACTCAAAAGTTCCGTTCATCTAAAATCAATAATAACTTTCAGCTGCCGTTATCTCTCTAAAAATGATTTTTAGACTACTCCTCTTTTTCATCATGCTATTTATTTATAAATTAATTTTAGCAAAACACCTTTATATGTCAAGATATTAAATTAATTTTTCTATCTGATTATCTAAACCATTATTTTCCTAAAAAAGAATAAAAAAAAATGGCTCCGCGAAGAGGACTCGAACCTCCAACCTATCGGTTAACAGCCGAGTGCTCCACCATTGAGCTATCGCGGAACGTCATTACATAATTTATTATAACACATTTTAAAATTTATGCAACTCTTTTTTTTAGATTTTTTATTTTTATAAATATAACTTACGTTTATATCTAAATAGAAAGGCACTATAACATTATAAATAACTTATACACTATTAAAAATAGCACACAAACTAGAACCAAAATTTTTGAGGAATATAACACAAACCATGTATCTAATTTCTCGTAATAATAAATGAATATAATCCATCTACATATGTCCAACAACATTAATATTTTTAATCAAAACTATAACTAATTAATTAATTAATCTTTTAAAAAGCAAAATAAATTTCTATCAAAAATATTTAATTTTCTAGTTATATAAACAGAGGAAACATGAAAGTTTATTATTCTTTAGAATTCTTGACAACTTAGAGCTGATAAAAAAGAAATAGCTATAAAAAAATAAGCGTAAATATATTAAATATTTACGCTATACTTACTCATTTAAAAAAGGATAAAAAAAATGGCTCCGCGAAGAGGACTCGAACCTCCAACCTATCGGTTAACAGCCGAGTGCTCCACCATTGAGCTATCGCGGAACGTCATTACTTAATTTATTATAACAGATATTTTTATTTATGCAACACTTTTTTTATATTTTTCTTTTAATCCGCTAAAATGCATCCTTTTAAGAAATAATTTATCTTTAAAACCCAAAAGTTTTAATTAATATACAAATCTTTAATTCAATAATGTAACCAACAATATTAGATACATTAATTTAAATATATATAAACATATAGATTATATAAAAAAAGCGTAAATATAAATTTACGCTTAAGTACTCATTATTAAAAAAGAATAAAAAAATGGCTCCGCGAAGAGGACTCGAACCTCCAACCTATCGGTTAACAGCCGAGTGCTCCACCATTGAGCTATCGCGGAACGTCATTACTTAATCTATTATAACAGACTTTCTAATTTATGCAATACTTTTTTTTAAATAATATAAAAAAAATTAAGGCAATCTCTAAAAATATTTAGAAATTGCCTATAAAACTAATTATTTTTTTGTGGTTTCATTGTTGGGAATAATATAACGTCTCTGATAGATGCTGAATCAGTTAAGAACATTATAAGTCTATCTATTCCTATTCCAAGACCTCCTGTAGGTGGCATACCTGTTTCAAGAGCGCTCATGAATTGTTCATCTAATAAATAAGCTTCATCATCACCTAGCTCTCTTTCTTTAGCTTGTTGTTCGAATCTTTCTCTTTGAACTATAGGGTCATTTAATTCTGAATAAGCATTACCCAATTCTCTACCAAATACGAATGCTTCAAATCTTTCAGTAAATGCAGCATTTCCTCTCTTCTTCTTAGTTAATGGAGAGTTTTCAACAGGATAATCCATAACAAATGTTGGTTGGATCATCTTTTCTTCACCAAATTCTTCATATAAAGCAACTAAAACTTCGCCTTTTGTTACAGTATTTAATGGCTTAGGGAATTCTAAGTTCTTTTCTTTAGCTATAGCTTGTGCTTCTTCATCTGATTTAATTTCTGCAAAATCTATTCCTGCATATTCTTTAACTACATCTACCATAGTAACTCTTCTCCATGGTGGCATGAAGTCTATTTCAGTTCCTTGGTAATTAACTTTAGTAGTTCCGTTTACTTTTTCGCAAACATACGCTACCATATTTTCTGTTATTTCCATCATATCATTATAATCAGAGTATGCTTCATATAATTCTATTGAAGTAAATTCTGGATTATGTCTAACATCCATACCTTCGTTTCTAAAGTTTCTTCCGATTTCATATACTTTATCAAATCCAGCAACTATTAATCTCTTTAAATATAATTCTGGAGCAATTCTTAAGTACATATCCATATCTAAAGTATTATGATGAGTTACAAATGGTCTTGCAGCAGCTCCTCCAGCTATTGGTGAAAGGATTGGAGTTTCAACTTCTAAGAATCCTCTAGTATCTAAGAATTCTCTAATAGCTGTGATTATTTGACTTCTCTTTATAAATGTTTCTTTAACTTGTGGATTAGTGATTATATCAACTTCTCTTTGTCTGTATCTTAAATCAGGGTCTTTTAATCCATGGAACTTTTCTGGTAATGGTTTTAATGATTTACTTGTTAATTCAAATGAATTTACATTTATAGTAACTTCTTCAGTTCTTGTTTTGAATACTTCACCTGTAGCAACTACCCAGTCACCAATATCAAAAGTCTTATATTCCTTTAAGTTTTCTTCTCCAACTTTATCAATCTTTAAGAATAATTGTATCTTTCCATCTCTATCATGTATATCTG
This sequence comes from Clostridium sp., assembly GCA_003539755.1. Taxonomy (GTDB): domain Bacteria; phylum Bacillota; class Clostridia; order Clostridiales; family Clostridiaceae; genus Clostridium. Next base: position 13,046 of record DPOH01000061.1, on the reverse strand, counting down.
AAAATACAACCTTACCTTGACCTCTTTTAGACATTATTCTTCCAGCAACAGTAACTTCTTTACCTTCTAATTCATCATAGTTTTCTTTAACTTCTGCTGATGTATGAGTTCTGTTTACTTTATAAACATCAAAAGGATCCTTCCCTGCATCTTGTAAATCAGCTAATTTTTGTCTTCTTAGAGCCTCTTGTTCACTATATTGAGATTCTAACTCCTGCATACTCATTTCTTCTGTTGACATTTTGTTACCTCCAATTAACTTCTACTTATTTCTAATATTTCAAACTTATTCACTCCATCTGGAACTTGAACTTCTACTATTTCGCCTATTTTTTTGCCTATTAAAGCTTTTCCAACTGGTGATTCATTTGATATTTTAAAATTCATAGGATCTGCTTCTGCTGAACCTACAATTGTATATTCTACTTCTTCATCAAATTCAAAGTCTTTAACTTTTACTTTTGATCCAACTGAAACAATATCATTTGGAATTTCTGATTCATCTACAACTACAGCATTTTTTAACATGTTTTCTAATGTTACTATTCTACCTTCTGTAAATGCCTGGTCATTTTTAGCTTCATCATATTCAGAGTTTTCACTTAAATCTCCATATCCTAAAGCTACTTTTATTTTTTCAGTTATTTCTTTTCTTTTAACTGTCTTTAAGTACTCTAATTCATCTTCTAATTTTTTAACACCTTCATAAGTCATTACGTATTGTTTCTTTTCGCTCATATATTTTACTCCCCTTTGAAAACCTTATTTTTTATAATATATTAATATAAGAAACTTGGTTATATTATTCTAGACTAACTAAGATAAACTCTGTTAAAAAATATAGCAGAGCTTAGTTTATACATATATATCTAAGAACGCTTTAAATAAGCCATTCTTGAAATCATTTAACTAATTATAAATCAGCATATATAATATGTCAACAAATCCAAGACATCACAACGCCAATGTACTCAAATTACACTTTGCCTAGTTTCATTATTCTATTATTATAACATCAATCTAAAAATCTATACTATCTATATTTTCTATCTCTTAAATTCACTCATATATTCTCTTAAAATTTCAATAACTTTACTGCTATCATCTAAAACATTAATCTCATTTCTTACGTCAGTGCATCTTGGAAGGCCCTTTATATACCATGATGCATGTTTTCTCATTTCTCTTATTGCTTTGTACTCACCATCATATTTTATAGCTAACTGATAATGCCTTATGCACATTTCAATTCTTTCTCTTTCAGTGATTTCTGGAATATTTTCTCCTTTTAATGCACTTTCAATCTGCTTAAAAATCCATGGATTACCTTGACTTCCTCTTGCAACCATTATCCCATCGCAATTTGTAATTTCCTTCATTCTTAGAGCATCTTCTGCACTAAATATATCTCCATTACCTATTACTGGTACAGAAACACTTTCCTTAACTTTTCTTATTATATCCCAGTCAGCTTTCCCTTGATACATTTGTTGCTTAGTTCTACCATGAACAGTAATAGCATCAACTCCTGCATCTTCTAAAGTTTTAGCAAATTCTACGGCATTTATATTATTTTCATCAAATCCCTTTCTGAATTTAACAGTAACTGGCTTTGTAGATATTTTCTTTATTGCTCTAACAATATCAGCTGCAAGTTCAGGTTCTTTCATCAACGCTGATCCTTCACCATTTTTAGTTATTTTTTGTACTGGACAACCCATATTTATATCTATTATGGCAATATCATCCCTATGATTAAAGTGCTTTTCAACCATAGCCGCCATTATTTCAGGTTCACGCCCAAAAATTTGTACTGCAACTGGTTTCTCTTCATCTGCAATTCTAAGTAATGATTGTGTATTTTCACTTCCATAATATAAAGCTTTTGCGCTTACCATTTCAGTATAAACAAGCCCACAACCCATTTCTTTACACAATCCTCTGAATGATATATCTGTAACACCTGCCATTGGTGCTAAGAACACATTATTATCAAAGGTTAAATTTCCTATTTTCATTTAGAGTTTACTCCTTATTCTTTTCGTATAGTATCTTTAAACCCTCTAAAGTTAGATCAGAATCAACCTTATCTATAGCCTTAGTTTCTTTAGCAATTAAATTGGCTAATCCACCTGTCGCTATAACTAAAGGCTCTTCCTTAAACTTAGATTTTTTCATTTCTTCTTTCATTTTTTTAACTATATATTCAACTTGCCCAACATATCCAAATAAAATACCAGCTTGCATACTTGAAACTGTATTTTTGCAGATTATGCTTTTAGGTACTTCTAATTCTACTCTTGGAAGCTTAGCAGCTCTCTCAAATAGAGCATCAGATGAAATTCTTATTCCAGGACAAATACATCCACCAAGATAATCTCCATTTTCTCTTACTGCACAGAAAGTAGTTGCTGTACCGAAGTCTATTATTATGACAGGTTTCTTATATATTTCATAAGCTGCAACAGCATTTACTATTCTATCTGCTCCAACTTCTCTAGGATTATCATATTTAATATTAATTCCTGTTTTTATACCAGGACCAACAATTATAGGCTCATGGCAAAAACATTTTCTCAGCATGTTTTCCAAAGAATGCATTATATTAGGTACAACTGAAGATACTATAACACCTTCAATATCTTTAGGATCTATATTACTTAAATTAAAAAGCTGCATAACTTGAATGCTGAATTCATCAGATGTTTTTCCTGCATCACTAGAAATACGCCAGCTAGCAATATATTCTTTTCCATCATGTACCCCTAGAACAATATTGGTATTACCTGCATCAACAAGCAAAATCATTAAAAGCACCACCTTAATAATAGTTAAATTAAAAGCAGCCCAAAGAGCTGCTTTTATCTAGAAAATCATTTAAAAATAACACTTTAATTTTAACAATTTCTAACTTTTTGTCAATAGTTTAAGGAAGATTTTAGAATAAGCCTACGATCTCTCCATTTTTTAAAATATCCATTCTATTGGCTGCTGGAATCCTTGGTAATCCAGGCATAGTCATTATATTTCCAGTAAGAGCAACTATAAATCCTGCTCCATTAGATACTTTTACTTCCTTTACAGTAATATCAAAACCTTCTGGTCTTCCTAAAAGACTTGGATTATCAGATAAAGAATATTGAGTTTTAGCCATACATATTGGAAGCTTATCTAAATCAAACTTTTTCAATTCAGCAATTTGTTTTTTAGCTGCTGGTGTATAATTTACTTTATCAGCCCCATAAATTTCTTTAGCTATTACAGATATTTTTTCTTCTATAGAAGCTTTTTCATCATAAATTGGTCTAAAATCAGATTTATTATTTTCTAAAACTTCAAGAACTATTTCTCCAAGTTCTATTCCACCATCTCCTCCTTTAGCCCATACATCACTTAATGCAACTTTTACACCTATTTTGTTACAAAAATCTTTAATATATTCAACTTCTTCTTCACTGTCTGAAACAAATTTATTTATTGCTACAACAGGAGTAACATTAAATTTCTTTATATTTTCTATTTGCTTTTCTAAATTAGAAATACCTTTTGCCAAAGCTTCTACATTAGGTGCATTAAGTTCATCTTTTCCTACCCCACCATGATGCTTTAATGCTCTTATTGTAGCAACAATTATAACACAATCAGGTTTTAAATTTCCGTATCTACATTTAATATCAAAGAATTTTTCTGCTCCAAGGTCAGCACCAAATCCAGCTTCTGTTATAGCAATATCACCAAGTTTTAATGCTAATTTAGTTGCCATTATGGAATTACATCCATGAGCAATATTTGCAAATGGTCCTCCATGAATTAATGCTGGAGTATTTTCTAATGTTTGAACTAAATTTGGCTTTATAGCATCTTTCATTAATAATGCCATAGCTCCTTGAACTTCTAATTGTTTTGCATAAACTGGTTCACCATCTAAGTTATATCCTATAACTATGTTACCCATTCTTTGTTTAAGATCTTCTAAATCACTTGCAAGACATAAAATAGCCATTATTTCAGATGCAACAGTTATAGTGAATCCATCTTCCCTTACAAATCCATTAACTTTTCCACCCATTCCAACTACAATATTTCTTAGTGCTCTGTCATTCATATCCATAACTCTCTTAAAAGTTATTCTTCTTGAATCAATTCTTAATTCATTACCTTGATGAATATGATTATCTATAGCTGCACATAAAAGATTATTTGCACTTGTTATAGCATGCATATCACCTGTAAAGTGTAAATTTATATCTTCCATAGGTACTACCTGTGCATATCCACCACCTGCTGCTCCACCTTTTATACCAAATACAGGTCCAAGAGATGGTTCTCTTAATGCTATAACAGCTTTCTTACCCATTTTATTAAGTGCCTGACTAAGCCCTACTGTTACAGTTGATTTACCTTCACCTGCTGGAGTAGGATTTATAGCAGTAACAAGAACTAATTTTCCATTATCATTATCTTTAACTTTATCATATACATCTAAAGAAATTTTACATTTATATTTTCCATAGTATTCAATATCCTCTTCACTAAGATTTAGCTTTTGAGCAATATTTTTTATCGGTTCCATTTTTGCTTCTTGAGCAATTTGAATATCACTTTTCATTCTAAAATTCCTCCTATTATATGTAATATTTTATTCCATATGAACGTTTATATTTTAATTATATCATTCTCGCCTATTTTATGGAAGTTTTTTCGAATATTTAATTTATTTTTTAAATTATTATTCGTAAATTTTTACTTAAAAAAAGACTTATCAGTTTATTATTACTGATAAGTCTCAAAATTAATTATTAGAAAATATTTCTTCAAACTCATTTGCATCTAATTTTTCTTTTTCAATTAGTGCTTGAGCTACAGCATGAAGTTTATTTATATTATCCTTTAATAAGCTATTTGCTTTCTCGTATGCTTCATCAATAAACTTTTTAATTTCTTTATCCATTTTAGCACCAAGTTCTTCACTGAAGTCTCTTCCTTTTCCAAGATCTCTTCCAAGGAATACTTCATCATGACCTGAGTTAAATGATATAGTACCTATTTCTTCACTCATTCCATATTCCATAACCATGCTTTTTGCAATACTACTTGCTCTATCAATATCATTCTTAGCACCAGTACTTATATCTCCAATTATAAGTTGCTCAGCAACTCTTCCTCCTAATAATCCAACCATTTCATCCTTAAGTTTAGATTTAGATGTATATGAAGTATCTTGTTCTGGTAAATGCATAGTATATCCACCAGCTCTTCCTCTTGGAATTATGCTTATTTCATGAACCGGATCACAGTTTGGAAGCAGCCTCATTACAACTGCATGACCTGCTTCATGGTAAGCTGTAAGTTTTTTATCATGCTCAGTAATTACTCTACTCTTCTTTTCTGGGCCTGCAATCACTCTAGTTATTGCTTCTTCCATTTCTTCCATAGAAATAACTTTCTTATTTCTTCTTACCGCTAACAGTGCTGCTTCATTAGCTAAATTTTCTAAATCTGCACCTGCAAACCCTGGTGTTCTTTTTGCTAAAACTTTTAATTCTACATCATCACCTAAAGGTTTTTTCTTTGTATGAACTTTAAGAATTTCTTCTCTTCCTTTTACATCTGGAGCTCCAACAACTATCTGCCTATCAAATCTACCTGGTCTAAGTAATGCTGGATCTAATATATCTGGTCTATTAGTCGCAGCTATCATGATAATTCCTTCATTAGCTCCAAAACCATCCATTTCAACAAGAAGTTGATTTAATGTCTGTTCTCTTTCATCATGTCCTCCACCAAGACCCGCACCTCTTTGTCTACCTACAGCATCTATTTCATCAATAAATACAATACAAGGTGAATTTTTCTTAGCTTCTTCAAACATACTTCTTACTCTAGATGCTCCAACTCCAACAAACATTTCAACGAAATCAGAACCTGATATGCTGAAGAATGGTACTCCAGCTTCACCAGCTATTGCTTTTGCTAATAATGTCTTACCTGTTCCTGGAGGTCCTACTAAAAGAACTCCTTTGGGAATCCTAGCACCCATCTGAATATATTTTGCAGGTAATTTTAAGAAATCAACTATTTCTTCAAGTTCAGCTTTTTCTTCATCAGCTCCTGCTACATCAGCAAATGTAACACTTTGGCTATCAGGAGTCATCATTTTAGCTTTGTTTTTACCAAAATTCATTACTCCTCTTCCACCACCGCCACCTTGTGACTGTTGAGAAAAAATAAAGAAAAAAGTAAATATAACAACCGCCATTAAAATACATGGAAGTAATGTTGCAACCCATGTAGCATTATTTGATGGTGGTTCAAATGTAACTTTAACATTAGTTTTTGGATTTTCCTCAATTAAAGAATTGACTAGTTCACCAGGTACACAGCTTGAAAAAGATTTCCCATCAGTTGTTTTTCCTTCAATCGTCATTTTATCTTCCTTGATGTTAACGCTTTGTATTTCATCTGCATCCCACTTTTGTACGAATGCACTGTAAGATATATCATTAGAAGTTTTTCCGTTCTGCCATAAAGTAAGTGCTGCCAACACTAACATAACTGAACACACAATCCATACAGCTGCACTTGAATATTTTTTCATTCAAGGCCCCCCTCTCTAATTACATTAAAATTTTAACATAGACATATTTTGTTTACAATATTTTCTAATTCTATTTTATATATATTTCTGGCTTTAATACTCCTATATATGGTAAGTTTCTATACTTTTCTGCATAATCTATTCCATACCCTACAATAAACTCATCTGGAACTTCAAATCCTATATATTTAACATCAATTTCTACTTTTCTTCTAGCTTGTTTATTTAATAAAGCTACAATTTCTATTCCACTTGCTTTTCTAGCTTTAAGATATTTAAGAAGATAATTAAGAGTAACTCCTGTATCTACTATATCTTCAACTATTAAAACATGCTTTCCTTCAATGTTTTGATCTAAATCCTTTAAGATTTTAACTATTCCTGATGTCTCAGTTGAATTACCATAACTTGATACTGCCATAAAATCTATTTCACAAGGTATTGTTATATTCTTTATTAATTCTGCCGCAAATATTACAGAACCTTTTAAAATACCTACAACAACTAAATCTTTTCCTTTATAATCTTCACTTATTCTTTTGGCAAGCTCTTTTATCTTTGCACTTAAAATCTCTTCTGAAAATAATATTTCTTGTAAATCTTCCTTCATTCTTAGTATTCCTTCCTTTTTGCATTTATTATTAATATTTTCTTAGTATCACTTGTTACCTTATAATCATCTGATACTCTTAATCCTACAATCCATGAAATTTTATTATCAAAACATATTATAGGAATAATATCACGCTCTTCTTTTGGAATTTTCATATTTATAAAAATATCTTTAAGTTTTTTACTTCCAGTCATACCTAATGGAGTAATTTTATCGCCATCTCTTCGAGTTCTTATACTGATTTCTTTTTGAATTTTATCAAAATCAAAATATTTTTTATAATTATTCTTTTTTAAATTTAATTTCGCTTTTTGATTATTATCTATAATAAAAAACTCAAAACTATATTCTCCAAATTCAACTAAATGTTTATCTAGATTATTTATTGGTAAATTTATTTCAGTCATATTGCAGTTAATATCTTTATCCATTTTATTTTTTATGTATATATCACCATAAATATTCTCTGCATAAATTTTGTTTGGTAAATCTACAATTTTTCCTGTTCCATTTTGGGCCAGATTATATATTTCATAAATATGCTTCATCTCAAAATCATAATGAGTTTTAGAAAAACTAGTTATAGCATTTCTAATAATCCTAGTTACAACGGCTTCATTTTCACCAAAAACTTCCTCTTTAATTATAAAATATTCTGGTTTCTCAATGCAATATTTCTTATACATATCAGCGGATAATTCTTCAATAAATTCATTATCCTTCTGTAATAAAGCTGCCATTCTATTTAACGTTTGAACTATATCCTCATTAAAATTCTTTTTAATATATGGAAGCATATCTAATCTAATTTTATTTCTGTTATAAATTTTTTCAAAATTAGTCTTATCTATTCTCGGTTCCAATTGATTCGTATGGATATATTCTTCTACTTCCTGTCTACTCAAACATAATATTGGTCTTATAATATTGTCTCTCTTAGTCTTTATTCCACCTAATCCTTCTAACCCAGTACCTCTCATTAATCTAAATAGTATTGTTTCTGCTTGATCATTAGCATTATGAGCGGTCGCAACTTTTGTATATCCATGTTCTTTTATAATTTCATCAAAAAAATCATATCTAACAATTCTGCCTGCCATTTCAGATGATAATTTTTCTTTTTTAGAATATTCATTTATATTCACTTGTTCTGTGAAACATTCTACATTCATTTGTTTGCATATATCAATTACATACTGCTCATCTTCCATAGCATCTTTTCCTCTTAACATATGATTCAAATGAGCAGCTCCTAACTCTATATTCAATTCATCTTTCAATTTAAACAAAATATTTAATAAGCATATTGAATCTGGTCCTCCAGAAAGAGCAATAAGGACTTTATCTCCAGATTCTATTAACTTATTATCTCTAATATAAGATAGTACTTTTTTATACAATAATACACACTTCCTAATTTATTAATTATTTTTTAACACTGTATCTTATATTTTACGTATATCTATTTTAAATGTAAACATTATTATATCTATTCTAAAAATATTTAAATACTCATTTAAATATAAATAGCCAATTTAAAAACCAATATTTATCAGCTTTTAAATCAGCTCTTATATTATTCAGCAATATAAATCTTAGATACGATTACTGTCATATCATCTTTAATTTCTTTTCCACTAAGTTCCTTAGCTTTTTGCAGTATTTTTTCTGATAAAGTTTTTGGATCATCGTTTACTTGTTTTAAATATTCTTCGAGCCAGATAAAGTTTTCAGCAGCAAACTTATCAATATCCAGTATTCCATCACTAATACTTACTAATATATCTCCTGCTTTTAATTGTCCTTTTATATACTCAACCTCCACCTCATCTACAAGACCAAATGGAAGATTTTTAGAATTAATTGCTTTTACCACATTACCTCTTTTCACAAAAGTTGGTGCTGCTCCAATCTTTACAAATGTAGCTTCACCATCATATAAATTGATTTTACTAAAGTCTAATGTAGCATACTTCTCATCTTCTGCAAATTTCATTCCCATCATTGAATTAACAGTATTAATTGTTTTATCTTCATCAAAGCCAGCTTCCATAAACTTTTCTACAAGTTCAACTGTAGATTTACTCTCTTTACTTGCTTCTGGACCAAAACCCATACCATCACTCAATATAGTTGTATAATATCCATCATTTGTATTTCCAAAAGTATAACTATCTCCAGTTTGTACCTCTCCACTTTTAGGAATAAATGCACCATAAGAAACAATCGAGTATTTAGGTGCTTCTTCTATAGTTACTATACATTCCTTATTTTCACTATTTATATTATAGTTATCATCACGTACACACAGTTTTTTTCTTGTAAGATTATTTAAAATAGGAATTATATTTTTGGTACAATATTCATTAACATTATCATCACACTCATCCATATTCAATTTAATTTTATTTTTTCCATCTGCATCTATATAACAAAATACACTATTATATTGAATATTCATCCTATTAAGTTCCTTTTTCACTCGCTTTTCCATATCCAGATCTATCATTACATTTTTCTTAAAATCACTTAATATATTATCAATTGAATTCATTACATTACTTACATGCTCTGATAATATCCTTCTTCCTTCTGCCAGCCTATTTTTTATAGTTTCATCTACTGTATAATTATTAATTATAGCTTCGGTATTTTTTACTAATGTAAAATTCTTCACACACTTTCTTTGTAAGTCCTTTGGCACTTCAACTTTTCCGTCCTCATAGTTTTGGATTAACTTTTGAAAGGCATTAAAGGTTTGATTAAATTCTCGTTCCCAGCAAGATGATTTATTTTCACATTTAGAACAACACCTATCTGCTAGATTTTCCACTAATGCACTTCCTTTATTTTTAATTAATAAATTTTCATTTTCAGTTGAGTCTCCAAGATATTTAGATACAGCTGATAATACTTCCGTAAGTTCTTTTAATTTTATAGAGAATTCATCTTTTATACTTTCAAGCTGAGCATCTACCGTATAATTCTTTTTGTTCTCTAAATTCACTTCACTTTCATATTTATTTATTAATGACCTTGGTATAAACATGAATAGTGCACAACTTGATAAAATTTCAATTCCAAATTTCAATGTTAATTCATTAGAATATAAACCTAATGCAACATAAATAACAATTGCCGCTAATATTGAAAAAAGTTTACCTGTATCTTTAAATATCCCTACAATAAGACCTCCCACACCATAAAAACCTATACATGCCATCATATCATTAGTAGAAACTCCAAGTATTATTCCCATTGCCACTCCTATCATTGATCCATAAGCTGCTCCTCCAGTATAGGCAATACATAGAACTAATGTTAATGCAAATATACTTTTTATTGAATAATCATATATAGACAAACTGCCAATTCCAGCTACAAGTAAACAAAATAGTATACATATACTGACCATCTGCTCTGTAGAAAATATTTTGTTTATTTTTATTTCTTCTAAGGAATCAATTGAATATTTTATTACATAATATATGGGCATAATAACTACAGTTTCAATTAAACATAATGTAATATTAACTCCTAAGTCATATAAATTAATTATAATACCGTATACAAAGAAACTAGCAAATATTAAAAAAAATCCTAATATCTCTTTTTTTCTCTTCCTTGAAATCCTTAATATCATATAAATCGCTGTTAATACTATTACTGATGTTAAATACATATTCTTATCTATAAGTATATCTTGTATAGAAAAATATCCTAAGCCTACACCTAAAGCTGCAATAAAATTATTTTTTCTATTGTTATTCATAATAATTGCTAGCAAAAATGCTAATCCAAATGGAGCTATTCCTTTACTATTAGAATTATTTAACAATAAATTCACTCTTCCTAGCAATAATCCTGCTACAAAAATATATCCCGTTGTTCTTACATTGAGGCTTGTGAATAAATTTCTTTTTATTCCATCAGGCCTTTTTATCTCCTCGCATTTATCAACATTCAAACCATACTGCACTTTTCTCCCCTCACTTCCCAATAGTGTATCTAGATTATAGCATCGGCTTTCTAAGATAAATGTCATAAGATGGTTTCATAAAAAAATATTCATAGGACAACTTAAACTAAAATTCTCTAATATTTAATAATTTAATATCTTATTTTCTTAATTTCAAATTCGAGTAAAGTTATATCAACTGCACACACCAATATAGACTATTCAATATTTATATTTTTATATGGATCCATTATTTTTGTCGTTAATACTTATTTATTAGAAATTTTTAAAATATTATTTTTTCATAAAAATTATCTATAAAGCATATTATTATACTTGTTTATAATCTAAAATCCTTACCTATAAAAATAGAGCCACTCTTAAATTAATAAAAAATAGCTCTAAACTTTTCATATCATATTAAATATATCCTAATTCCTTCATAGTAAAAATCCACATAAAAATTGTAAAAACGGATATTGCAGATGTAAATACTACAAGTTGTCCTGCAAGTTCACCATCAGCATCCATCTGCTCTGCCATAGTAAACGAAGAGACAGCTGTTGGTGCTGCAAGTATTATTACAAGAGTAGCAAGCTCTATATTTCTAAATCCAATATTTATAGCAATAGGTACAAATATAATAGGCACAACAATTAATTTTCCAAATACCCCTACAGCAATTTGTTTAATATTATTTGTTATTTCATCAAACTCAAAACTTCCACCTAATATTATCAATGCTAAAGGTGTAGCAATCTTAGATATATCATTTATACTCTTTTCTAAAAAATAAGGAAGTTTCACATCTGTAAATAATAATATTAATCCCAACACAGATGATAATATTAATGGATTAGTTATTATACCTTGTACAATTTTTTTAACATCTATTTCTCCTCCCCTAAAGATTTCTAAAATAATTACTGCCAAGAAATTAAACATAGGAACTATAATGGCAATAAGCATTGATGTTACTCCTGCACTTTCATCACCAAATAATGATATTACTACAGGTAATCCAAAAAGCACAAAATTACTCCTAAATATTGCTTGTATCAATACTCCACGCCTTTTATTTTCTTTTTCAATAATTAAAATTACAATAGTAGCTAATATACATGCTGAAAATATTGCTACTGGAGCAAATATCATGAGTTTAGCATTTATAGCCTCATCTAGTCTTGTTTTATATACATTATAGAATAATAATAAAGGTAAAAAGGTTTTAAATGTAACACTATTCATTACTTTTAGAGTATGTGTATCTATTAACTTTATCTTCTTTATGAAATATCCGAACATAATATTTATGAATAATGGTATTACTACGTTAAATGATAATATAAAATTTTTCATAATATCTCTCCCAGATTGCTTACCATGTAACTTTTTCTACTTATACTTATATATAAATAATATCCTTTAAGCTTTTTATTTTCAATTATCACAAATGTATTTTTTATAAAAAAAAGACTTAAGTAATTACTTAAGTCTTTGGTGCCGAAGACCGGAATCGA
>DPOH01000061.1:0-157 GCA_003539755.1 Clostridium sp. | reverse complement strand
GCCAGTTCCGCCACTTCGGCATGGCTAAATAAATGGTTGCGGGGGCAGGACTTGAACCTACGACCTTCGGGTTATGAGCCCGACGAGCTACCAACTGCTCCACCCCGCGATGTTATATTTTTTTATTATATATAAATATGGTGCCGAAGACCGGAAT
>DPOH01000228.1:4992-6355 GCA_003539755.1 Clostridium sp. | reverse complement strand
TTTCTGTCACCCTCAAGCGACTCACTTAGTTTATCACTTGATTCCGACTCTGTCAACAACTTTTTTCAAAACTTTTTAAATCTTTTCTTTAAAGTATTTATTAAGTCCTTTTTCCAGTTGCTATCGCTCTCAGCGACGTGTTTTATCTTAACATATACTTATCATCTCAAATCCTCTTAAATTAAGATTCACGTATGCTTATCTATATATTATTCTATTTTTCACTTATTATCTCCATTTTACTATTATAGATACACAAGGCTATGTTTTTACGTGAGAGTCCAAATCTTGTATTTGGTTCCTCGAACCTAAGTAATGTTCTGAATCTTTGATTTAAATAACAGAAATTATTCTTTTAGCACTTAACAAATAAATATGTTTAATCCACCTAACTATTCTATTTCTAGTTCAAAAAATATAATTAATATTTTATAATATTTTTTAGTATAATTTTCACATCAAGTTATTGACAGAGAACAATTACATATATATAATATGAACTAACGTGTTACTGTTAAATCAGGCATAAGTTTACTACATAATTAAAGTAGGGAACTTATGCCTTTTTTCGTTACTTTCTATTTTTTATTGTTATATTTTATAGAAAACTAACTAAAAATATAAATATTATTACAAGGAAGGATGTGACTTATCCTGAATTATTCAGGATGCATATTATGTTTGGATTTTTAAAGAATTTATTCAAAAAAGATACGACTGAAGAAACAAAAACTGCTTCTAATATTACTGAAGCTCCAAAAGCTGAGGCTGCACAAACAACAAAGACTTTTAAATTAGTGGCTCCTATGACTGGTAAGTCTTTACCACTATCTGAAACTCCAGATCCTGTTTTTGCTCAAAAAATGGCTGGTGATGGATTAGCAATGATGCCAGAAGCTGACGTTGTAGTTGCTCCTGCTGATGGGGAATTAACATTAGTATTTAATACAAAGCATGCTTTTGCAATGACTTTAGAAAATGGAGTTGAATTATTAGTTCATATTGGAATTGAAACTGTTACTTTAAATGGTGAAGGTTTCGAACAATTAGCTGAAGCTGGTACAAAGGTTAAAGCTGGAGATCCAATAATCAAAATAGATAGAGAGTTCATAAAATCAAAAGGACTTCCATTAACTACTCCAGTATTAATTACAAACCCAGATATATTAAAATCAATCACTCCTGTTGAAAATGTTGCAACAGTTGCTGGTGAAACAACAGTTTTAGAATATACAATCTAATTCAAAGCAAGCACTTTAGTAAAACTAAAGTGCTTGCTTTTTTGCAATATAAAATTTCATAAATGAATTATAAATCATAATATACATAGTCAATCCATTCTTTTATAAAGTAATGAACTTTA
>DPOH01000228.1:0-4921 GCA_003539755.1 Clostridium sp. | reverse complement strand
TAAAGTTCATTACTTTATAAAATATAATTCTTACTATAGAAGCCTTAATTATATCCTAATATATCATTAAGTGCATTTTTATATCCATCTGCTTTAACACCAAATATAGCTTGAATGCCATTTCCAAATTCCATAATTTCAGATGCACCTAAAGTTTTTAGTAAATTCTCATCTACTTTAGATTTATCTTTCACTTCTATTCTAAGCCTTGTAATACATGCATCTACACTTACTACATTAGTTTTTCCTCCTAATGCTTCTAACACTGCTGGAGCTTTCTCTCTAATTTCAGCTTTAGCTCTCGTCATTTTTCCAACAGTAACTTTATTATTAATTGTTTTTTCTTGAAAATCAGCCTTAGAATGCAGCTTAACTTGCTCATCATTTTCCTCTCTTCCTGGCGTTTTCAAATCAAATTTCTTTATAATAAATGAGAACAATAAATAATACACAATTGAATAGACTCCTCCTATAACTAAAACCATAAACCATTTAGTCGGTACCCCTGCCCCAGCTGGAAGTAATCCAAACAAAGCATAATCAATCAAACCACCAGAGAAAGTCATTCCTATAAATACTCTAAATATGTCCATTAACATAAATGACAAACCAGCTAATATACAATGAATTCCATATAACACAGGAGCAACAAAAATAAATGTAAATTCTAATGGTTCAGTTATACCTGTAAGTAATGAAGTAATACTTGCCGCTAACAAAAGTGACCCAACTGATTTTTTCTTACTAGGCATTGCACATCTATACATAGCAAATGCTGCTGCTGGCAGACCAAACATCATAAAAGGAAATTTACCAGACATAAATCTTGTAGTACCAGAAACAATTTCAGCCATTGTATCGGGAGATGCTCCAACTAAATCAGCCATATTTGATAATTGAGTAAAATATGCTGTATTGGCTCCTGCAACAGATTTCCAAGAACCATTTAATAGCACTTGTCCATCAACAAAAGATCCAAACCAAAATGGAGTATAAAATACATGGTGCAATCCAAAGGGTATTAATGCTCTTTCTATAGTTCCATAAAAAAATGTTCCTATAAATCCTGCTTCTCTTACTAAATCCGCAATGATTCCTATACCATTTTGAATTATAGGCCATACAAATGCCAAAATTGCTCCCACAAAAGCCATAGTCACAGCAGTAATTATAGGTATAAATCTTGACCCCGAAAAAAATCCTATTACTTGCGGTAATTGAATTTCATGAAATCTATTATGAAGTACTGCTGTAATGATTCCTGTAATAATTCCCCCAAACACAGACATGTTCAATGTAAATATACCTAAATTAGTTGTAACGTATGCACCGAATTTCCCAACATTATTGGGTGTAATAGTTCCTAGTTCAGTAACCCCTAAGCCTAACAAAGTTGAAATAGCTTGATTCATTGCTATAAAACCAAGTACTGAAGCTAATGCAGCCGTTCCTCTATCCTTTTCAGCTAATCCTACTGAAACACCAACTGAAAATAATATTGGTAAATTTCTAAAAACCACATTTCCTATATCATTCATAATCGTAAGTATACTTGTTACTAATGGAATATTTATAAATGTAATAAGAGGATGATAGACTGATGGAGCATCATTTAAATTTGCAATCCCAAGTAATGCACCACCTATCCCCAATAAAATTCCTGCTATAGGCAGAGTAGCTATTGGTAACATTATAGCCTTACCTATTCTTTGTAAATATTGTAGCATTATAACCCCTCCTGTATTATCAAATCATATATGCAAATTCATTATTAGAATTTTAACAACTTGTTATAATAAAAAAAGGCTTAAAATAATCTAAAAAACCTTATTTTATAAAGCTTCCAAAAAGATTATTTTAAGCCTTAACTACATTTCAACCGACCCTAGTTTACCTATATTTACATTATATCACATAATATCCCACACGTAAATTTTCAATATTATTTTGTATTAATTCTAAATCTCTCTACATGAATTGCTAAAAATGCTGTTTCATCTTCTGTAACTTCTACACCCAGTTCATCAGATATTATCTCAGAAATTCCTTGTGAAATTCTATATGATTCTTTATATGTTTTCTTAATAACCTTTATTAAATCATTTTTATTTGATACCTTATTAGCTATTCTTTGAATTGCAAATTTTATATGTGTACAGAATCTTGCATAATCTAAAGATGTTTTATCAATCTTCTTTCCCAATTCCTGTTCTACATACTCAGCTATGCTTGTACTTAAATAAGTATTTTTCATTGTATTAGACATTTTTCCGTCATTCAAAGCAGTATGTATATGTAATGTTATAAATCCAATTTCACCATCTGGAATCTTAATCCCTGCATGTTTTTCAATTCTTTCTGCAACTATTTTACTTAATTCAAATTCTTTTGCATATAATGTCTGTGTTTCTATTAAAAATGGATTTTCAATTTCTTCATTATTCTTAAGCCTCTTAATTGCAAAAAACAAATGATCTACAAGTCCTATATGTATTCGTTCATTTAGTTCTGCATTAATTTTACTTGAAACTTCACAAATAGCCTCTTCACATACTGCAAAAAATTCTTTGTCTACTAGTTCAACAACATTTTTAAGATCTGATATATTCTGCTCATTTTCTATTGTAAATACTTTATCAATCTCTGTTCCCTTCGGAATTACACATCCTTGTTTTTTTCCAAAACCAATACCTTTTGCAAATAAAATCTTCTCACTTTTATCTGAACCAACCAATATTATGTTATTATTAAATACTTTTAATAATACTTCATCTTTATTTAGTATTACACTCATCCTCTCACTCCTCATATAAAATAAATACATATTTTCTTAAAAATCAGTTTATATCTACAATTCTAAAATAAATATATAGTAAATATTTCAAACTGCCAAAAGACAGGAACTTAAAAATTTTATTTATTATAAAAATCTTCTTTAGTTATGTAATATGTAGCATGGTCTCTCCATGCGCCATTAATCATTAAATATTTCTCATTAATTCCTACAAGTTTAAATCCACATCTGCTAAGAACATTTCTTGATTTTTCATTATCAACCATAGCAGATGCTTCTATTCTGTGGAGATTACATTCTTCAAAAGCATACTCCAAGAATAAATTCACACTTTCTCTCATATATCCATGTCCTTGTTCTTTTTCATCTATTGAATAACCTAAAATTCCACTTTTAAGAGAACCATATACAATATTAGACAGTTTTAATTTTCCTATCAATCTATCATCCTTAAAAATCCCCATATCTATACTTGTTCCATTTAATAATTGTTTATAACTTTCATTCAACAAGCTTATTTGATTCTCAATTGTAAAGAAACTGCCATCTCTAGTAGGTTCAAATGGAGCTAAATGTTTTTTATTTCTTATATAATAATCAAGAAGCTTTTCTGCATCTCCTGGTGTAAAATTTCTTAAAGTAATATTTTCCCCATATAGTTCAACTAACGAAAATCTCTCACAACTATTATAATCATTACGAGTTATTCCAAAAGAAATTTCATCTTTATAATGGCCTTTTGAATATTCGTTTTGGCTGAATACTCCTTCAAGTATGAAACCTTGTTCTAGGAATGCTTCAAAATTAATATCCTCACATACTCTTATATTAATCTTATGAATCTTTCCATCTTTAAATATAGTCCTTAATAAAAGCTTTAGAGTATCACGTAGTAAATCATGCTTATTTCCTCTATAGAAATTCAGTTTTACATCACATTTCCTGCTTTCAATATTTAATTCAATTATAACAAATCTTCCTATTATAATATCATTAATGTCTTTCACAATATATTCATTAAAATTTGATTTATTAGATTCTATTTTTACACATAATTTTGATTCCATATAATACTCTCCTGAATTATAGATATTTATTTTATCTTTCTCAAAAATTGTTATTGCACTTTCTAAATGCATATCTATCTTTGTCTTACGCTACTTATACTATTATACTATTTAAAATGCTCATATAAAATATACCTTATATATAATTAATACTTCATGTTTTTTAAGGACTCTGATTATAATAATTATATAGATATCCACAGATATTATACAAATTATAAAGTTATACACAAAATCCACAACATATTGTGGATTATTTTCAATCTCATCAATATATTGTGGATTTTTGTTTGTAATAATAATTATTTTTTACTAGAATTTTAACAGATTGTGACTTATTTTATACCTAATATGTCTCTAACAACTTCACCTGCGATTATCATTCCTGCTACTGGTGGGACAAATGATATACTTCCTGGAATTTGTCTTTTAGCTGTGCACTTTTTAGTACCTCCTGTACATACACATCCTGTTTTACAAGTTACAACCTCATCCATCTTAGGCTTTCTAGGAACTTCTTCAGAATAAACTACCTTTAATTTTTTAACTCCTCTTTTTCTTAATTCATATCTCATAACTTTTGCTAGAGGGCATACTTTTGTATTAAATACATCTGTAACTTTAAATTGAGTAGGATCTAATTTATTTCCTGTACCCATAGAACTCATTATTCTTATATCATTTTTATAGCAATATTCTGCTAAAGCTAATTTAGTAGATACTGTATCTATTGCATCAACTACATAATCAATATCCTTAGGAACTATTTCTTCTATATTTTCTGGTGTGATAAATGTTTGATGAGTTATAACATTGCACTTTCTATTTATAGATAATATTCTTTCTTTCATAACTTCAACTTTAGGTTTGCTTATTGTATTATATGTTGCAATTATTTGTCTGTTTAAATTAGTTAAGCAAACAGTATCGTCATCAATTATAGTTATTTCCCCAACTCCGGCTCTTGCAAGTGCTTCAACTGTAAATCTTCCAACACCACCAGCTCCAAAAACTATAACTCTGCTATTTCTTAATTTATCTAATCCTTCTTTTCCAATTA
>DPOH01000230.1 GCA_003539755.1 Clostridium sp. | reverse complement strand
ATCTATTTTCAAGCTGATTATATAAATTTAATGTAGTTTCTTAGTTTGTGTATATCTTTTAATTACTAATGAGTTGTCTTTTTTATAATAAAATCTCCAATGCCTTGAATAATATTTACAATAATAAGAAGTATTATTATAGTTACAAAAGTCACATCATTTTGGAATCGCTGATAACCATATCTTATAGCTAAATCACCAAGACCTCCTCCACCTACAGAACCAGCCATTGCAGTAAGCCCTACAAGACTTATAAATGTTATAGTAGTCGCTCTAATTATATTAGGTATGCTTTCCTTGATATATACTCTAAATATAATCTCTACTGGACTTGACCCCATTGACTGTGCTGCTTCAATAAGACCATTGTCCAATTCACTAAGTGCACTTTCAATCTGTCTTGTAAAAAATGGTACTGTCCCAATAACTAAAGGTACAAGTGCTCCCTTTGTTCCAACTGCTGTCCCAACTATAACTCTTGTAAGTGGAATTGCTGCTGCAAGTAAAATAATAAATGGTATAGATCTAAAAATGTTTACTATCTTATCAAGAACATTAAATACAATTTTATTTTCAAGTATATTTCCCTTCTTTGTAACTACAAGTATTATTCCTAATATAAGTCCAAATATAAATGATATTGCTCCTGAAATTCCAATCATATAAAATGTATCTACTATAGACTTTCCAAGCTCAGGAAGCTTATTCACTACATTAGGCAATAATTTATTTATTAATTCTTCCATCTTTAATCACCCCAACTTCAACATTTTTGCTTTCTAAGTATTTTATTGCATTTTCAATATCTTCTTCATTTCCGCTTATTATTATGATTAAACCTCCAAGAGGTGCATCTTGAATTATTTCAACATTTCCAAATATAATATTTGCATCTACATTGTATTTTCTAGATATTATTGAAATAAGAGCTTCTGATGTACTCTTTTCAAGATATTTAAGCTTTAAAATCCTTTCATTTTCTTTTATTTCAACTATTGCTGATTTTTCTTCAATAAGATTGTATATATTTTGAAGAGATGATGTAGTTTCTATAAAGTTATTTGTTATCTCTTCCTTCGGAGATGAAAAAATCTTGAATACATCTCCTTTTTCAACAACCTTTCCATCCTCCATTACTGCAACCTTATGACATACTTCCTTTATCACATTCATTTCGTGAGTAATTATAACTATTGTTATCCCAAGCTTTTCATTTACATGTTTTAAAAGTTTAAGTATTGCATTTGTTGTCTGAGGATCCAAAGCACTTGTTGCTTCATCACATAAAAGAACCTCTGGATCTGTCGCAAGTGCTCTTGCTATTGCAACCCTCTGCTTCTGCCCCCCACTAAGCTGTGATGGATATGCATTTCCCTTATCTTCAAGTTCAACAAGCTTTAAAAGTTCATTTACCTTATTATTAATTTCACTTTTACTAAGCTTTTTGCCCTTTAGGGGATATGCAATATTATCATGAACAGTTCTCGACTTCATAAGGTTAAAATGCTGAAAAATCATTCCTATCTTCTTTCTTACATTTCTAAGTTCTCTTTCTTTCAACTTGGTAAGATCCTGATCATTTAATATAACCTGGCCACTTGTAGGTCTTTCTAGTAAATTTATGCACCGTACAAGTGTTGATTTTCCAGCACCACTGAATCCTATTATTCCATATATTTCTCCATTCTCTATCTTTAAATTAACATCTTTTACTGCATGCACAGTTCTATTTTCACCTTCAAATGATTTACATACATCTATCAACTGAATCATGTAACTTCCCCCTTTGCTTATGCTCTTAGATAATTGAATTTGAATCAAAATAAGCAATTTAATCCAAAGAATCTTGATCGGTTTACTCATATTTAAATTTATATTAATATCCCCATAAATATTACTTAATTAAATTGAAGCCTTGCTAAAATCTTATTCGGGAGTTTTTTCCAAAATAAAAATCACTTCCCAAAATGAGAAGTGATAAAATCATCAAAAATAAAGTTTAAAAAACTAAAAACATACTTCTCATTTCTCAGGAATAAAATTCCTGCAGGATTTAGCACCTTAAAAAACTAAATGAAAGATTTTTCAGGTTGCTGTGCTTCATTGGGCCAGTCCCTCAGCGACTCTTAATAAGATTTACTTATTTCATATTCAATTGTTGTTTTTTATTATACAGTAAAATTTCTTAATGTCAATATTTTTTAAATTATTTTTTAGTTTTATTCCCCTATTTTTAATTGTAGTCTTGATTATATGCATATTATCACGCTACATTCAAAAATAGTAAATTTAATATTTTATAAAATTAAAATTATTTATTAAAATATCCCTTTATATTAGGTATATGACGTATAAACAATAATATATTTGCTACTATCAAAGCAATTAAAACTATCTTATTTATACCTAATAACCATGATAGTATAAGCATAGTAAGACCTAAAGCCAGTGATCTAATAAATACTTCCTTTGTTACAGACTTTAATAAAAAATAAACTGCAACTCCACTTAAAGTAGCTATTGGTGTCATTACAAAGAAAGCTCCCATAGTCGTATTAACTCCCTTACCTCCATTGAATCCTAAAAATGGAGTATAATCGTGGCCAATAATTGTAGTTAAAGCAATTAAACATAAATAAATATATCTATATTTTTCATTATCCCAGTTCATGCTTATTAAAAAAACTATGAAAACAGGAATAAGTCCCTTTGCTATATCACAAACCTGTGTCATAACAGATGATTTCCTTCCAATGATTCTGTTCATATTTGTGGAGCCTATATTTCCACTACCTTCTTGTGTAATATCAATTCCATAAAACCTTTTTGCAATAATGTATCCACAAGGAATTGACCCAGACAAAAAGGCAATTACAAAAGTTACAATAATAATAGCAATACTTAGAATATTAAAAATGTTAATTCCCCCTTATGTAATATTTAGTAAATATATTATATAGGAATAATCTATATATTACAAATACACATATTATATTTCCATCACATACGACCTGATTTTTTCAGCATATACATCAAAAATAAAAATTAACACACATTATTTCACTATATCTTAATTCAATTCTTCGTCTTACTTTCCTAATTCTTAAAAATCACCAATTAACAATACTAAGAATACATTATTATTGTTATAAATTAATTTGGAGAATTAAATGGGATATTATGTTACATCTATGTGGAGCTGCTGCACCTAGTCTTGTAAGACGTTCTTATTTTCACCATGGTTTAAGAAAAGAAGTTGTAAAAGATATAATCGAACAGACCTATATAGATAGGCCAAAAATGCTTACAGACTTTGCCAGAATGTTTTTTTACAGACCCACAAGCAAGCCATTCCAAGATTGGTTTTTTAGTTTAGGTCTTAAAGCAGCAGGATGGTCAACAGCTTCCGTAGCAAATACCTGGCTTGATGAAGAAAGTTTATTTTTAGACATGAAGAAAATATCAGTTCCAACATTAATACTCCATGGAATACATGATAGAGTATGTCTATTCCCTTTAGCCGAACAACAAAATAAACTCATCAAAAATTCTAAATTAGTAAAAATGACAAACAGTGGTCATGGACTATTTTATGATGAACGAGAAAAATTTAATAACGAAGTAAAATGTTTTATTGAAAATTCCTCAAATCCTATAAGGAATAAGTGAGAATTATTATCTTCGCAGGATGTTGCGAAGATAATAATTCTCATCAACATAACTTTTTCAACGCAAATTGTGATATAATTACATTGTTTAAATGATTATATTTGCAAAAAACAAATTTTTATGCTAATCATGTGATTATAAAAACAAATAAATCAAAGAAGGGAATTGTAATTATGAATCCTATGGAAAAATTTGTTCAACATATTCTAGCTAGACTTAGAATGCTTGAAATTAATAATTGTATCGATTTAAAATCAACTAAACTTAACAGAAACATTTTAATTGAAAAATGTGAAGTTGGATTTAATGTTTATGAAAATGGAGTTAATACAAAAACCTTTAAAAAGGTACCTTTTCAAGAACTATCTCCTCTTTTAAAAGTTCTTATAAAAATGGAATTTTCTGCAGATCCCAAAATAAAGGTTTCAACTTTAAAATCAAAAGACGAAAATCCTGAAGAAAAAACTGAAGCTCCTGCATCAAATGATGCTGAAGAAAATTCAGAAGAATAAATTACTTTTTTAAGGTAATAATATTCTTTATTACAAACATCAACTTATCCTTTAGAAAATACATAAGTTATTAAGTTAAAAAGCACTAGAATACACTCTATTCTAGCGCTTTTTTCATGATAAGAAAAATTAATAAGCAAAATTTTATATTATTAGTTTTTTATGCTCTCCCACTTTAAAATTATATTAAAACTATTTTTTGTATTGATTGTATTATTTTTACATGATAGACTTTAATTTATTAGATAGTGTAAAGTATTTTATGAATAATGATATTTTTTTAAAATAATACGTAAATAATCAATATAAGTAAGAATTATTGAATTACTACCGAAAT
>DPOH01000062.1 GCA_003539755.1 Clostridium sp. | reverse complement strand
TTAAATGTGAATTTTTAAATTCAGATTTTAAAAATTATGAAGTAGATGTAAAGCAGAAATTAGAAAAATTTTATTAGCATTATCTTAATAGATATTATAGGTCTTAATCCTGTGTAATAACAGGATTAAGACCTATTTTTAATTGGGAGGATTATTAAAATTGATAAATTAGTTTTTGAAAAAATTAATAAATTATAATAAATACAAAGATTTTATAATAAAATTACAAAAATATATTGCAATAGAGAATAGATTATTTAATAAGAGCAATGATTGTTAAAAAAATATCGAAATTTTTTATAAATTTACGTATATTTAATAACATGTATGTGTTGACACGTTTAAAAAATAGGAATAAAATCAGTCACGAAAGGGCGATAATTTGAATTTATCACTTGAATTATTCATTTTCTAACGTTTGAAGGAGGGTTACCGATGTTTAAGTATAAAAAATTATTTGAACCAATTAAGATCGGAAATTGTGAAATAAAAAACAGATTTGCTTTAGCACCAATGGGACCATTAGGACTTGGTGATGCTGAAGGTGGATTTAATCAAAGAGGAATTGACTATTATACAGAAAGAGCAAAGGGTGGAACAGGACTTATAATTACTGGTGTTACTTTTGTTGATAATGAAGTTGAAGAACATAGTATGCCAAGTACTCCATGTTCAACATACAATCCGCTGCACTTTGTAAGAACATCAAGAGAAATGACTGAAAGAATACATGCTTATAATGCAAAGGTGTTTTTACAAATGTCAGGTGGATTTGGTAGAGTTACTATTCCTACAAATATAGGGGAACATCCACCAGTAGCACCATCAGCAATACCACATAGATGGCTTGATAAAATATGCCGTGAATTAACAGTTGATGAAATAAAGTCAATAGTTAAGAAGTTTGGAGAAGGCGCTGCTAATGCAAAAAGAGCAGGATTTGATGGGGTTCAAATTCATGCAGTACATGAAGGTTACCTTATAGACCAATTTGCTATTTCATTATTTAACCATAGAACTGATGAATATGGTGGAAGCTTAGAAAATAGATTAAGATTTGCAAAAGAAATAGTTGAAGAAATTAAGAAGACTTGTGGAGAAGACTTCCCTGTTACTTTAAGATATTCACCAAAGAGCTTTATTAAAGATTTTAGAGATGGAGCACTTCCTGGAGAAGAATTTGTAGAAAAGGGAAGAGACTTAGATGAAGGTGTTAAAGCAGCTAAGCTATTAGTTGAATATGGCTATGATGCTTTAGATGTAGATGCTGGATCATATGATTCATGGTGGTGGAGTCACCCACCAATGTACCAAGAAAAAGGACTTTACAGACCTTTTGCAAAATTAGTGAAAGAAGTTGTAGATGTTCCAGTTATATGCGCAGGAAGAATGGATAATCCAGATATGGCTCTAGAAGCTATTGAAGATGGAACTTGCGATATGATAAGTCTTGGAAGACCATTATTAGCTGATCCTGATTATGTAAATAAGTTAAGAGCAAATAAATGTGCATCAATAAGACCATGTATATCATGCCAAGAAGGATGTATGGGAAGAGTTCAACATTATTCAATGTTAAACTGTGCTGTAAACCCTCAAGCATGTAAAGAAAGAGTAAATGCTTATAATCCTATCTTAATTAAAAAGAGAGTGTTAATAGTAGGTGGAGGAGTTGCTGGATGTGAAGCAGCTAGAGTACTTGCACTTAGAGGACATGAACCAGTTCTTTTCGAAAAGAGTGACAGATTAGGCGGAAACTTAATCCCAGGAGGAGCTCCTGACTTTAAGGAAGATGATATAGCATTAGCTGACTGGTATGCACATACTTTAAAAGAATTAAACGTTGAAGTTAACTTAAACGCTGAAGTAACTAAAGAACAAATATTAGCTAGCAACTATGATGCTGTTATCATAGCTACAGGTTCAACTCCAAAGGTATTCTCACTTGGAGATGATGAAAAAGTATTTACAGCAGCAGATGTATTAACAGGTAAAAAAGACTGTGGAGATACTACTGTAGTTGTAGGTGGAGGACTAGTTGGTTGTGAATTAGCACTTGACCTTGCTAAGAAAGGTAAGAAAGTAACTATAGTTGAAGCATTAGATAAAATCTTAGCTGTAAATGGACCTTTATGTTCAGCTAATAAAGATATGCTTGAAAAATTAATTCCATTTAATAATATAGAAGTTAAAGCAAATTCAAAGGTTAAGAAATATGAAAATGGAAAACTTATAATGGAAACTGCAAACGGAACAGAAGAACTTGCATGTGATTCAGTAATCTTAGCAGTTGGATATAAGGAAGAAAATAAATTATTCAAAGAATTAGAATTTGAAATTCCAAATATTCATTTACTTGGAGATGCTAGAAAAGTATCTAACATAATGTATGCAATCTGGGATGCATTTGAAGTTGCAAACCATATAGATTAGTATAAGTTAAAAGGGGAAATTTATATAAAAAAAGGCCGCTCATTTTATGGGTGGTCTTTTTAATAAGGTTCTGTAAGAATGATAAATATTGTTAAAATGTGGTATAATGCCGTGTGAAATAAATTATGTGGGGGATAATTATGAGTATTGAAGCAATATATAACAGAAGAAGTATTAGAAAGTATAAATCACAAGATGTAAATATAGAAACTATTAATATGATAATAGAAGCAGGAATAGCTGCACCATCAGGGAAGAATAGGCAGCCATGGAGGTTCATTGTATTTAAAGGGGACAAGAAAGAAGAACTTTTAGATAAAATGGAATGTGGAATTGAACGAGAATTAAATGGAGATGCTAAGCTTTTAGAATCAAAAGGTGGAATATCTGATGCAAAAAATACATTAAGAATAATGAGAGAAGCATCTGTAATTATTATGATTTTAAATAAAAATGGTAAATCTCTATTTGAGGAAATTAATCCAGATGAACGAGTTGTTGAAATTGTAGATATTTTTTCAATAGGTGCAGCAGTAGAAAATATGATGTTGCAGGCAGAAAATCTTGGAATAGGAACATTATGTATTGCTAATACATGTTATGCATATGATGAGTTAACATCTTATCTTAATACAGACTCTCAGTTAGTAGGGGCATTAGCTCTTGGATATGCAGATGAAAAGCCCAATCCAAGACCTAGAAAAGATTTTAATAGTATTGTTGAGTACAGAATATAGCAGAAACAGAGATAAGAAATAATTTTATTATTACTTATATTAATGATTGAGTATTTATAAATAATTGTGGTAAATATAAAGTATATGCACTATTATAAAATAATTAATGCATGAAAGGATGACATATAATTATGAAACTTGAAGAATTAGAAAAGTCTCAAGGAATTGAGTTTCCAGAGTTATTTAGAAAGATTTATGATACAGGTGCTATGGAATGGATGACACAACCTGACTCTTGGATAGATGAACACAGAGAAGAACTAGAAAATGCCCATGGAACATTTATGTGGGGAGTAGAAGTAGACTGGGAGCCATTATTATTTGATGAAATTGAAGAAGAACAAGATTATATATCTGAAATAGATGGTTATACACTAGGTGAAGAATACACAATTGTGCCATTTGCCCACACAGAAGGCGGAGATATATATGCCTTTGCTTATAAAGATAAGGAGTTCATAGATATAATTTTATATAGAAGTGATGAAAATGACATTATAAGCTATGGAGCAGATTTTGAAAAGTTCTTAACATGGCAGATGTGTTTTGCTGTAATTGTAGAAGAGCAGGAAATAGATGAAGATATAATTGCACATGCTCAGTATTTAAATGATGAACATAAGAGTATGTTTGAAAATAAGGATATTGAATTAATTGATAAGACTATGAATGAAATAGAAGAGGAAATGGATAATTCTGATGAGGACTTACTTAATAAGTTCTACAAAATAGAAGATTAATATATTCATATATCAATTTTGAGTTTTCGCAACATGTTGCGAAAGATTAAAATGAGCAGAGGTCAGCAGGCCAATGCTCATTTTTTATTATAATTATTTATATTGAACTTTTTTGATGTTTCTTGTATAGGTAAATAAAGCATAATATTATTATTTCAGTGATAACAAAAAGAAACTCTATTTTTGAACCTAGATTAAGCCCACCTATAATAAGGTCATTACTAGTATAAGAAATATATCAAGATAATCAATAAATTTTAATACTGATGAAACGTGTATCAAGGTAAAGAGTATTGAAGAAATTATAATAGCTTTAAATTCGCTGTGTTTTTCTAAAAGATTACCTAATATATATCCTCTAAACAGCATTTCTTCACTTATTCCAGTAAATAAAGTATGAATAAAAAATATAAGTATTCCAATGGACACAGCTTGCACTGAAAAATTAAATAAACCGTCTTCTACGAATTTAAATAAATAAATAAGCACAGGTGTCTATAAAAATGAGCTGAATTAATACTATTAGGCATCCAATTCCAAACAATTTTTGGCTTCTAAACTTCTCAAATTTAATCCCTAAAAAATCAAGTTTTCTTTTATCTATATATTCAGTGAATAGGCATGCAATAAGTATGATACATATTTTAGTTAAGAAACTTGTTGTTCTTATTTTGATAAATTCATTAGGTTGAGGATTAAATATAATTCCTATAGCTATAAATTGAAAAAAGAAAGCAATCATAGCTAAACATATTTTTAACCATGTATTACTATGTTGTGATTTAGAATTTTCATTTGTCATGATGCATCTATCTCCTTTAATTACTTTAGTAAATTATAGTACACAACTTTAAAAGAATACTTAAAGATATCTTAAAAAAATATTAATTATAATTTTGAATTTAAGAATAATAATCCGAAAATTGACTAAATTAGGAAAAAATAATTTGTCAAATTATTAAGATTTTAAATTAGCATAGTTGTAATAATAAGAAACCAAAAAAATTAAACTTATAAAAAATGAAATTTATAATAATGAAAATCATATATAAAAACATTTATATATGATAAATTTTAAATTAAACAAAAATTAACAGATTAAAAAATGTAGACAGGGTAAAACAATTGTATTATCATCATATCTAAACTTAGAAATAAGTTAAAAACGGAAAAACATACATATCAAAAGAAAATATTGACTATCGTATAAAGTTGATAGAATGGTTCAACAGTTTCTACCAGGTCACCGTTATGGCCTGACTACGATATTGGATTCTCGTTTTCAATATAGATAAGTAATTAAGCCTAGTAATAAGAAGGTATGTTATTTTGTAAATAATACTATATTGAATCTTAAAAATCATTTCGATTTTATCCTTTATACATAGTTAAGTTAACTTAAGATAAAGGAGAAGGATTTATGAATTTCATTTCTAATTATTTTAATTTCAAAGAAAAGGACACGGATTTTAAATCTGAGTTTATTGGAGGACTTACAACATTCCTTACAATAGCGTATATACTTTTTGTTATACCAGAAATATTATCACAAGTTGGAATGTCTAAAGAAAGTGTATTTGTAGCTACAGCACTTGCAGCAGCAATTGGTACTTTCATAATGGGAGCAATAGCTAAGTTTCCAATGGTTTTAGCACCAGGTATGGGACTTAATGCATTTTTTGCTTTCAGTGTATGTATTGGTATGGATATACCTTGGCAGACAGCAATTGCAGGCGTTCTTGTATCGGGAATCATTTTTGTTGTAATTACAGTAACTGGAATTAGAGAGCTTATAATAAAAGCAATTCCACAAAACATGAAATATGCAGTTTCAGCAGGTATCGGATTATTTATTGCTTTTATAGGATTTAAAAATGCAGGAATTATAGTTGGAAGTGAATCTACATATGTTGCACTTGGTAATATAAAAGACCCAGCGGTTATGATATCAATTATTGGACTTTTAGTAATGGCAATATTTATGGTAAGAGGAATTAAAACAGCTATATTCTGCGGACTTATTGTATCAATTGTTGCTGGATTAGTTGTTGGAGTAGTAAGTTTTCCAAGTTCAATAGTATCAATGCCTCCATCAATTGCACCTACATTTGGAGTGGCTATAACTCATCTTAAAGATGTATTTACACCACAAATGGCAATGGTGGTATTCACATTATTATTTATGGATTTCTTTGATACAGCAGGTACTCTTGTTGCAGTAGGTTCTAAGGTTGGTCTTCTTAAGAAAGATGGAAGCATAGAAAATGGTTCAAGAGCATTGCTTGCAGATTCAGTTGCAACTTGTTTAGGAGCAATATTTGGTACTACAAATACAACTTCATGCATGGAGTCATTATCAGGAGTAGCGGCAGGTGCTAAAACAGGATTTTCAAGTATTGTAACATCAGGATGTTTCTTAGTGAGTTTATTTTTCTCACCACTTTTATCAATGGTAACATCACAAATGACAGCACCAGCACTTATAATAGTAGGATCGCTTTTATGCTCATCGCTTTCAGAAATTGAATGGGATAAACCTGAAATATCTATATCAAGCTTCCTTACTATAATCTTAATGCCTCTTACATACAGCATAGGTGAAGGAATTGCATGTGGATTCTTAACTTATGTAATATTCATGGTATGTAAAGGAAAAGGTAAGAAAATACATCCTGTTATGTACGCACTTACAGTATTATTCTTAATTTATTTCTTAATTAAATAATAGAATTTATAAATATGTTTAAATAAAGAGCCTGGCAGTATTAATAAAGCTTCCAGGCTTATTAATATATAATTTTTATATATTGATTATATTTGAGCATATAAGGTCTAATTAATTATTAATAATAGTATTTAAATTGAGGAAATGCTAATTAAGTGTAGCATGATATTATCAAGTGTGAGACTTAAGTTATATAATGTCTCTCATATTAATTATTTATCATCCTTTTTGGCAATTTTAATTTTACCAGTTGTAACAGAGCCACCCATAGACATTGTATCTGTTTCGCCACAATGAGGAGCACTAAATACAAATAAAGTAGGAAGGATATTACATACTTGAGTAGTTCCATAAACAGCTATTTCTCTAGTTTCATTTTCTTCTTCTTCAACATGGAATATTGCAACAAATTTATTGTTGCTAGTACTATTGAAGCATTCTATATCATCAGAAATCAATAATATTTCTTCATTATAATTTACTAAGCAGATATTACCAACATATTTATTAGATTTTTTACCTATAAAGAATTTAAATGAAATTTCAGGAGAAGCTTCATCAGATTCTGCATCAGTATTAGCAATAGTACCTTTACCTTCTGCAAGCATTTTTATTTTATCTTTATCCTTATCCTTTTTTTGTGTATTATCCCATTTATCACTCATAGGGTTAAAGAAATCTTCAGAACTAAGTTCTTCACTCCATGAAGGTTTAGAATTATGAGGTCTTTCACTAGGGCTTTCAGTCCATGAATGTTCAGGATACTCAGGGTTATAGTTATTCATACTAATATTTTTATCATCAGTGTAATCATACAATTTATTATCTTTATAGCATTTACATCCATAGATGCTCATATTTTTATCATCAAATTTATTTTCCATTTTTAAATCATCTCCATATAATTTATCGTCTGTTTTTTTTAAAATACATTCTCTCATAGGTTCTTCATCAATATTTCTTGAGTAATCTATAAGGGTAGGTGAAGAAGGAAGAGGTGTTTCTTCCTTAGATTGTGATTCTGCCTCAGGAGCCTCTTCAGTTTTTGTAGAACTAGGGGAAAGTTCTATAACAGGAATATTATCTTCATTAATAAGAAGGTTTTCTTTAAGATCTTGAATATTATCCTTAGCATTAAAAAGACTTTCTTTAATATTATGAAAATCATGTTTTAGAAATTTTTCAATACTTTGAGAAAAGGCTATGAGGTTTGAGTTTTTTATATTGCTCATTAAACGTGCCCTCCTATTTTTTACTAAGTATAATACATAATATGTGGATGTTATATATATGTTAATAAGTTTTATATTTAATAGATAATGTG
>DPOH01000106.1 GCA_003539755.1 Clostridium sp. | reverse complement strand
GTGTATATGTTGTGTTTTTTAAATACTTATGGAATTATGATTATACCATTTTCTTAAACAACAAAGTTTTATCAATTATTATAATAAGTACTTTACTTATCTTTCAAATTGCTATTTATTTAAAACTAATAAAACTAGTATCTCAAGAAGAATACCTCATGTGTAGTAATAGCTACAATAAAATTATTGATACTATAATAGTTGAATTAAGAAGAAGGCAGCATGAATTTATTAATTATAAAAATGCTATGAGAGGAATAATAGAAGTGTTAGAACCTAATGAAATAAAAAATGAACTAATAAAATATATGAATGAAGAATCTAAAGAACATTCTCAAATAAATAATCTAATATATATAAATAATCCAGTTATAAAAGCTATAATATATAAATTCATATGTAAGATAGAATCTTCAAATATCAATTTTAATTATCAAATAGAAAATGATGTTGTTGATGATATATTAAATTACATAGAGATTACTAATATATTAAGTAATTTACTTAACAATTCATTTGAAGAAGTTATAAGAGATGGGTGCATTGATAAATATATAGACATAAAGATATTTAATTACCTTGATGAACATCATATTACTATTGTAAACTCAATAGTTCAAAATAGTATTATTGATATTAATAAAATATTTAAAAAAGGATATTCATCTAAGCAAAGTAGTAACCATGGATATGGTTTATATAATATAAAAAAATTAATTGATCTTCATAAAGGAAACATTAAAATTGAATTAAATAATAATGAATTTAAAATTGATATTTATTTTAATTCATCTGGAAAGTCTGGCTCACCATAAAAACCACAACAACTTGTTTGTGATATACAATTAAATATTTTTAATATTATTAACGAAAAATAATTTACAGCCTTATTCATAAAAACACTCCTCCACTTTAACTATAATAATTTGTATAATTTGTAATATAACACTTAAAACAATACTGTTCTTAATGCTTGGACTTTTTATACAAAAAAATATAATAATCCAAAAACTTAATGAAATTAAAGATATAGTCTTTAGTTTTATTAAGTTTTTTACAGGTCTTTTTTTATTAGGTAATGGTGAATAAATTAATACCAAAATAAATGAAATTAAGAATATAACAAAGTATATATATGAATTACTTATATATACTTTATCACTAAAAAACACTATTATTGAAAAATGCATTATTGTTAATAATGTACATCCAAAAATAGAAGCACAATGTACTCCCCCAATAAATGGTCTTAAAGATGTTAAAATTAACAGTGATAACATAAATAGAACTAACTTATTAAACATACAAAAAAAAACACATAAAAAGAACATTACTATAACATTATTTAATATTACTTGAATTGCATAGTTTAATTTCAAAAAATCATTCGTTCCTAAAACAGAGCTATGATTTTTTATATATGTAGATATATAGTAAGATAACTTTTCCAGCATTATTTACTCCTATTAGAAAAATATAAAATCCATATTACCAACAGAGCTTAGATGATTAGTTAATATTTTGAGTTAACTGTGCTTATTATACTACAAATAATTGTTTAAATATATATCAATTGTATAAAAAGTATAATTTTTGTAATAAAAAACACTTTTTCATCAAAAACTTCATTGTACAGCAATCACTCTTATGTTAATATTTGTTATACTTTGCAAATTTGCAGTTTATTTTATATTAATATCATTAATTGACAAAGGAGAAATAATGCAAAATCAAAATTCAATAACAAAAAGCGCATTTATGCTTTCTTTCGCAGGAATATTAAGTAAGTGCATATCAATTATATATACCCCAATCTTAAATAATATCTTAGGAGAAAAAGGCTATGGATTATATTGTCAAGTAATTGAAGTTTTTCTATTTATTCATTCTATAACTACTGTAGGTGCTCAACCAGCCGTTACAAAGGTAGTAGCTGAATCCATCGCATTAGAAGAATCAGATAATACAAAAATATAACTAAATATTATTGGTATCAATAAAAGTATATTTAAAAATTGTACTAATTGGTGGATTTATTTTAGCTATCTTATCTATTACATTATCTAATATTCATTCTACGGAATTATAGCACTAGCATCATGTATACTTATTACATGTTTGTTATCAGTATATAGAGTTTTTTTACAAGGATATAATAATATGAATCCAATTGGAATTTCTCAGATAGTTGAGCAATTCTCTAATGTTATAGTAAGCCTTCTTTGTTCATATTTATTTATAAAATATACTAAAAATATAGCGTGGGGAGTTTGTGGTGCTCAGATAGGTACAAGTATAGGTGCATTTATTTCTATACTTTATATTAAATTTACAGTACTAAGGAAAGTCAATATAGTAAAAGTAGGAAATAAATCTTTTCTTAATATATTTCTTAATTTGTAAACATCATATTCCCTAATAACTATATAATCTATTTTTAAACTTCTAATTGTTTATCTATCTCTTGTCGCATCTTTTCTTGTACTACTTCCTGCCTTTTTAATAATCGATATATTACAAACATATATACTACAACTGCAACTAATAAAAATGTATATACTCCAAATAACATTAAGTAAAGTTCATATAATGTTTTTAATAATTTTAATTCCAATTTAAGTCCTCCCTTTCTTTATCTTAATGCTTGCCACAAATTAATTTTCTTAATTATTTTTACTAATTTATTTTGTATTTTTTATTTTCATCCATATATACATATTGAAATTAATTAAGGAGGTGTTTTTAATGGCTGTAATTAAATTACCCACTTCAATAAGCCTTGCTATTTCAGTACAGAATGGTGTTGATTCAAAAGGTGATCCAAAGTATTCTAAAAAATCTTTTTCTGGAGTAAAAGAAGATGCTGCTCCTGCTGATGTCTTAGCTGTTGGTAATGCTATTTCTGCTGTTCTTGAAAATGAATCAAATGGCTGCTACTTAAGCGAAACTTCATTAATAGTTACTGAAGAATAGCATATTCTAACCCTTTAAATTATCTGAAAGGAGGATGCCCCTATGGAGTATATTTTATCAATGACTTTTCTAACATCAACTGGTGCAAAAAGCTCTATGACTGTAAGTGGAGTTAAATCCGATATTACTAAAGAAGCAATTTCAGGTCTTATGGACACAATCATAGAAAAGAACATTTTCAACACTAAGTCTGGTAATCTTGCTGGCAAGTCTGGTGCTAATGTTACTGAAAGAAAGATAACTAAATATGATTTAGCATAATAAAAATACAGTCCACTTTGGAAATGAAGTGGACTGTGTTTTTTATTAGCCTCATCCGACCAAGCCATACAATCACTGGAATTATAACCCATAAATTATGTATAATAAAATGTAGGTTTGAATAATTGCATTAAATTATAAGCTGGATAAATAAAAGTTTGAGAGGTGAAAATAAATGAAATGTAGCATAAATTCATTATATTTATGTGTTAATGATATGAATAGAGCAATTAAATTTTATGAAGATTTTTTTGAGCAATGTGTAACTGAAAAAGATGAGATATACAGCGTTTTTGATATTCAAGGCTTTAGACTTGGTTTATTTGCTTTTAAACAAATGAATGAAAAACATACATTCGGAAGCAACTGCTTGCCAAGTATATCAGTTGAAAACATAGATATATTAAAAAGTAAGATTACAAATGTAGAAGTTTGTTTTCCTCTAACAAAGATAGGTAGTAACTGGGTTGCTGAATTTGTAGATAGTGAGGGAAATCATATAGAAATTACAACTCCTATAGCATAAATCTATAAGCGAACGTCTTTTTATAATTTTTAAGAATTGCATAAAAAAATCGTAGATCCAACCTCTTGAATACTACGATTTTTTAATTCTTTATTTATTTTTATAGTTTTAAATCTGAAACTTTTACTCATTAAGGAGGTATTTATTAAGATTATGCTGATTAACAAAACTCTCTATCTCCATCTTTATTATTACTTCACCAAACTTTTTACAGATAACCTCATATATACTATTTTATCACACCCACAAGAATTATATAAGCTACCATCTTTATGCAAACCTATTTTATTAACTCCTCTACTATCATAAAGTGTTTTATTTTCATGTACTCCATCCCTATCAAAACCTCTATAATCATAATTATCTCAAACCAATAGTATTTTACCAATTTTATAAGTCATATGGCTCTGAATTTTTCCATTTATTTAAGTCATCTTCTGTTATGCTAATAGACCCAAGTCCTTCATCCCATACCTTATATTCTGGTTTAAGTTCAGCATCATATTCATCCCATCTTATTGAATTAAATAAACACCCTAACCTTTTCGTTCTTCTAGAGACTTTTCCATCTACAATATCTTGAACAGCTTCACTGTCATTCAATAAAAGTATTAATCCTCTTGCAAAATCCATTAATATATCCTCATTATATTTAAATCTATTCCCAAAAACATATTTCACCAAACCATTATATCTATTAGCTGTATATATTGGACTTTGAATTACTATATAATCATTAGCTTCATTATTATATTTTAACAACTTAACTCTCGTTATTGAATAATCTATCTTATACTTACTTAATTGTAAATCTGAAGAATTAGGTTTCTCTAATGTAAACCACACTTTACCATCTTCTATATCTATAGACGACATACTAGTTAATGCTCTTCTTATATTATTTTCACATATACTACCATATGCCTCCTCGTCATAGACTTTTATTTCATCACTTATAAAAATACATCTATCATCTTCAAAATACAATTTAATTATTTTATCTTCTCTGACCATTTTTATTTTTTTTATGTCACATATCTTAATTTACCCAATTCTATATTCATGATTTTTCGTATCAACATATACTTTATTCCATAAATAATTATGTGGGATATTTCCAATAAGTTCTCTAA
>DPOH01000345.1 GCA_003539755.1 Clostridium sp. | reverse complement strand
GTATATATGTATATGAATATAAAGAATCAGATATTAAATATGCATGGAATATCGGAAGTTTATTTTCTAAAATATTAGACTCAGAACATGAGAATGATTCTTTAGAAGAAAATTTGTATGAATATTTAAAAGATAACGAAACGCCTAAAGAAGAATTTTATTTAGATAACAAGGCAATATATTCTAAGGCAAACTATACTGATAATGGAAAAAATAAGAATATACAACTTACAATAGATGATAATCTTACTGAAAATATAAATAAAATTTTAAATGCAGATAAATATGATAATCTTAAAAATATAGGAATAATTATATTAGAAAGTAATTCTGGTAAGATAAGAGTGTTAACTCAAAAAGATGAATCACAGGCAAATATAAATTTAGCAATGCAACAAATTGGGTATGAGCCAGGATCTATTTTTAAAATAATAACTTTAAGCAGTGCATTAGAAGACGGGCTTATAAGTGTGGATGAAAAATATAATTGTAAAGGGCATATATGTAAGGTGCCTCATGGAAGTATATCTGTAGAAAATGCATTTGAGATATCTTGTAATGATGTATTTGGTCAGGTAGGAGCTAAAGTTGGATATGATAAACTTATGTATTACTCTGAAAAAATGGGACTTTATAATAGAGTATTACAACTTAAAGATTTGGATAAAAATGAATCTTCAGGATTAAAGCCAGACCAAGAAGCAGGAATTAATAATATATCAATAGGTCAATGTATGAATGTTACGCCATTACAGATGGCAGGCGCAGTAAATACAATTGTTAATAATGGTGTTTATGTTAGACCATTTATTGTAGAAGCCATTTTGGATAAAGATAATAATATTATAAAAAGAATAGATACAGAAAAGTATAGAGTTTATAGTGAAACAACTTCTAAAATAGTGAAAAATGCAATGAAAAATGTAGTTTTAAAGGGTACTGGTACTAAAGCTGCAGTAAAAGGAATAAATGTTGGAGGTAAAACAGGATCGGCAACAGGAAGTGATAAAAAAACTCATGGATGGTTTGCAGGATACTTCACTTACAATAATATGAATTATACTATGATTGTGTTTACTCCGGATTTGGAAGGTATTAGTGGGAATAATGAAGAAGCAGGAGGAGGAAATACAGCAGCTCCAATCTTTGAAGAAATAGTAAAAAATATAACTGAATAATAAATGAACTATTAAGAAACTTTTTTGCCATGCATACATATTATATTATGAAGCACTATCGTGGAGGAAAAAGGTGTTAATTATTAATAGCTTGATAGATTTCATATGCAATTCCTTTTTTTTAACAGGATATATAACCAATAGCAATACATTTCCATTACCATTAGATGAGGAGGAAGAAGAAAAATATTTAAAGCTACTCAAAGAAGGAGATAAAAATGCAAAGAGTATATTAATTGAGAGAAATTTAAGATTAGTGGCTCATATAGTAAAAAAATACTCATTTCCTAATAAAGATGTAGATGAATTAATTTCTATTGGTACTGTTGGATTGATTAAAGCTATTGACTCCTTTGATTCTAGCAAGGGTACTAGATTGGCTACTTATGCTTCAAGGTGTATTGAAAATGAGATATTAATGTTGTTTAGAAATAATAAAAAGCAAAAGAGTGAAGTTTATCTTGAGGATCCTATAGGTGTTGATAAAGAAGGAAATGAATTTTGCCTGATGGATATACTAAGTAATGATAAAGATTGTGTGTTAGATAAAGTTGAAAGTAATCTTCAAATAAGGGCTTTATATAAAAAATTAGGTGAATCGCTAACAGGAAGAGAAAGTTCCATACTGATAATGAGATACGGACTTATTGATGGTAAGTGTAAAACACAAAGGGAAATAGCTATGAATCTAGGTATTTCTAGATCATATGTATCGAGGATCGAAAAGAAAGCATTAAAAAAACTAAAAAAAGAGTTATTTGTAAAGAATTAGAATGATTATAATTAAATTTATTATATATATATTGACATACTTATAATAAGGGTGCTATGTTAAATATAGTACTCTTGTTTTTGTAAAAAATAAGAAAAAGCTTCATTGAAAAAATTTGTAATGGTATTACTTGTGTCACTGGGCGTTAGTGTTATAAGTATGTGATTTATCAGTTGTTAAATTTAGTCTTATCAAATTTTTAGACTTTGTTGTTAAGATGAAATTGGGAATTTTACATATAATTTGTAAGGCTAAAAATAATATATATGATTTTCTAAATCTATAATGAGCCATATATAATAGTGCTCACCATCAATAAAAAACAACAGTTTAACCTTGCTATTGCATATAGAAATATGCAATAGTTTGTGCTGTCTGTTGTTTGATTTTCTAGAATCAACAATAGTATTCATATAACTTAATAGAATGTGCAATAGTGTAAGGAGTGAAAAATATGGCGAAAATAGATGGACTACTAATGGATATAGATATAGATAAAGTATCTGATATTCATATTACATCTGGGGCTAAACCTATGGTTAGAATTGATGGGAATCTTGTTGATGTTTGTGAAGATATTATTCCACATAGTGTTGTTGAAGAATATATAAAAGATTTAGCTCCTGACAGATATGAGGAATTTTTAGAAAATGGAGAAATAGATTTTAAATATAATAAACCAGGATTGTGTAATTTCAGGGTAAATGCTTTTAAATGTAAGGGAAGTTATGCAATATGTATGAGAGTTATAAAAGAAGCCATACCAAAACTTAAAGATTTATCTGATGCTTCAGCATTGAAATACTTTACAGAATTAAAGGATGGTTTAGTGCTTGTTACAGGACCTACTGGATCAGGAAAAAGCACAACTCTGGCAGCAATGATAAATGAAATTAATATATTTAAGGAAAAACATATTATTACATTAGAAGACCCAATAGAATACGTATATAAAAATAAAAAATCAATGATAAATCAAAGGGAAGTCGGACAAGACACAAAAAGTTATGCAATGGGATTGAGGGCGGCGTTAAGACAAGATCCAGATGTCATACTCGTTGGAGAAATGAGAGATCCTGAAACCATAGAAATTGCATTAAGAGCAGCACAGACAGGACATCTTGTATTTTCTACTTTGCATAATATGGGAGCTGCCAATAGTATTTACAGAATTATAAATTCTTTTGAAGCGGGACATCAGAATGAAATTAAAATTCAATTATCATCACTTTTAAAAGGTGTTGTTTCACAGATACTTATTCCTAAAGCATCTGGTGAAGGAAGAACTGCAGCTATGGAGATAATGGTGTGTACACCTGGAATAAAGAATTTGATAAGAGAAGGAAATTATGAACAGATAAATAGTTTCATTCAGATGGGATCAAAACATGGTATGCAAACTATGGAGATGGATTTAAGGAGATTGGTTAATGATGGAACCATATCTAGAGAAGAATATGAAAAGCTGATTATGAATAATAAATGATAAATAATCTGTATAAATTTTTTTGTATATAAAATAAGGTAAAAGATTAATATATAAAAGAGGATTTAAAAAAAAAATGTTGAATAATAATTTATTATGATAATAGATTTTTTTTGCAGAGAAGGGAAAGAGCAATCATGCAACAAGAGATAATTACAGCTATAGATTTTGGAAGCTATAAGCTTTCAGCATCAGCTGCTATTAAAGATAATGAAGGAGAGATGCAGATATTAAATACTGTATCATGTAAGAGCAGTGGAATTGAAAAAGGACTAATTAATGATATAGATGGGTGTAGAGAAGCCATAAAAAATCTATTGAGTGATTTAGAAAGTAAAATAGAAAAACGTATTGAGAAAGTTAATATTGGAATTTCGGCAAGAAAGCTAAGAATAATCGAAAAAACCATTGATGTAGAGATTAAAGACGGTAAAATTACAAAAGAAGAAATTAGGATTGCTTTAAATAACAATAAGGATAATATTATTATTAGTTCAGAAGAATGTGTTGTAGATGAATTAATTAATTTTTATGTGGTTGACGGTCAAATTATATTTGATGATGTTGAAAATTGTGAATGTAATAAATTGCAAATAAATGTTACATCAGTTATTGGACTTAAAAGTGAAATAGAAAAGTATTATGAGGTGTTTGAAAATACCAAATATAAATTGGTTGGTATAAAATCTAATATTTTATGTGGAAAACAAATTTTCTTGAGTGATGGTAGTGATGTACCAGGAGATTGTGCAATAGTTGATATAGGTGCTGGTAAAGTTGATATAGCTGTTTTTGATGAAGATGGAGTTGCAAACTTTATAAGTAGTATACCTGTGGGAGGAAATAATATTTCTAAAGATATTGCTATATGCGGTGGATTTTCATTTGAAGAAGCAGATGAAATGAAAAAAATACATGCAGGTGATTATAGATCATTATATAAAGATGAATCAGTTTCAGATGAAATTGAAGTTGGGACTGTAAAGGTATCAAAAGAATTACTTTATGAAGTTACTGAAGCTAGAATAGAAGAAATATTAAATCATATAAATATTGAATTAAAAAAGACTGGTCATCTTGATAGAATTTGTAGTATAATTTTATATGGGGATGGAGTAAGCTATTTTGAGGAAATAAACAAAATTGTTGGTAAAATTTTCGATGCAAAAACGAAAGTTATGACAAAAGAAGATTTGGGTATTAAAAATTCAGAAAATATAACTTCTATGGCACTTGCTAAAGAAGTGTATGATAGATTAAATTTATTAGGTGATAGTGATATAATTTCAGGTAAGGATAATATTGAAGAACACCAAGTGAATAAAACAGAAAGTTTACATTATAATGAAGGCGAAAATCACATATTAAAAAAATTAAAAGGTTTCTTTAATAAGATTTTCTAAAGGGAGGAATTGTTTTGTTAGATTTTGAAGCAGATATGCAAGAATTAACCAACATAAAAGTAATTGGTTGTGGTGGCGGTGGAAGTAACGCTGTTAATAGAATGATAGTTGAAGGATTAAAAAATGTTGAGTTTATTGCTATAAATACAGATAAGCAAGCATTATTACTTTCTCAAGCTAATCAAAAGATTCAAATAGGGGAAAAGTTGACTAAAGGATTAGGTGCTGGTGCAAACCCTGAAATAGGTAAAAAAGCAGCAGAAGAAAGCAGAGAAG
This sequence comes from Clostridium sp., assembly GCA_003539755.1. GTDB lineage: Bacteria > Bacillota > Clostridia > Clostridiales > Clostridiaceae > Clostridium. The sequence continues at coordinate 3,525 of DPOH01000345.1, read as the reverse complement.
AAATTACTGCTTCAATAAAAGGTGCAAATATGGTATTTATTACAGCTGGTATGGGCGGCGGAACAGGTACTGGTGCGGCTCCAGTTGTAGCAGAAATAGCTAAATCTATGGATATACTTACAGTAGGTGTAGTAACAAAACCATTCCCTTTTGAAGGAAAAAGAAGAATGAGACACGCTGAAATGGGTATAGAAAATCTTAAAGAAAAAGTTGATACTCTTGTTATAATTCCAAACGAAAGATTATTATCAATGGCAGACAAGAAAACAACTTTATTAGATTCATTCAAACTTGCAGATGATGTACTAAGACAGGGTGTACAAGCGATTTCCGATCTTATTACAATAACAGGTGTAATTAATGCTGACTTCGCTGATATAAAGGCCGTTATGCTTAATAAAGGATTAGCTCATATGGGAGTTGGATTTGGTAAAGGTGATAATAGAGCGCAAGATGCAGTTAAACAGGCAATATCATCACCACTTTTAGAAACATCAATTGATGGTGCAACTGATGTTATAATTAACTTTACTGGTGGAGCAGATTTAGGAGCTCTTGAAGTATATGATGCAGCCGATGTTGTAAGAGAATCAGTTGACCCAGATGCTAATATAATAGTGGGAGCTGTAATAGATGAAACACTTACAGAAGAAGTAAGAATTACAGTAATAGCAACAGGATTTGAAGTTGAAGGTGGAAGTTCAGATGTGGCACCAGTTCAATCAGCAGCTAAAACAGTTCAAAGAGAAACTGTAGTACAGGAAGAAATTGTGTCAACTACAACAACTCCTGAACCAACAATAGCAAAAGATCCATATGAATCTGATGATTTAGATATACCTGTTTTCTTAAGAAGACAGAATAAACGTTAAGAAATATGATTAAAGATGTAGTAATTAATACTGCATCTTTTTTTATACTATTTTTTATCAAATTTATATAAAAATAATTCTTTTGACTTTAAATATTTAGCAAGTTAAGAGATTTAAATTGTACAGAAAAAGATAAAATGTAAATATATGAAAAAGATTAAATGAAAAAATAATTTTATTCCATGTGATTATGACAAAATTTTGAACTGATTAAGGATATAATATTGTCTAGACAGATGGGAGGGCTGAGAATTGATTGTTTATGCTGATATGATTGTGTTGGAAAATACTATTGTAAATTTATTTTTATTAATAATAACAATGAAGTGTGCAAGGCATAAATATAAAACTATTACTATATTGGCTTCTGCATTTGTCGGGGGATTATACACAATGGTATTGTTCATACCAGAGCTTGGGGCATTAAGATCTTTTGTGATTGAGATATTTGTCGCGTATTTAATGATTAGAATAACTTCAGGAAAAATGAAGTTTTTAAGCCATATAAAATTATTGATTTTATTTTTATTACTTACATTTATGCTGAGTGGGATATGTTTTTTGTTTTCTATAAAACAAAATTATTATATATTAGGCAGTAGTTTTAATATTAAACATTATTCAATTAAATATATTATAATTTCTCTAATGATAATATATATTATAGGCTCAAGAGTTATAGACTATGTTAAAGAAAGGAATTTTGTTAATAATTATTTATACAAAATAAATTTTGAAATTGATGATATAAAATATGAGTGTAAAAGTTTTCTTGATACAGGTAATGAACTTAGAGAGCCAGTAACTAACTTGCCGTGTATTTTAATTGAAAAAGAATTCATTAAGGATTTAGATATTAAAGAAAAGTGTGCATATTATATTCCGTATAATGCTATTGGTTCACAAGGGAATTTGAGAGGAATAAGAGTAAATAATATACTTATTAACGGCAGAGGTATATCAAAAAAAAGAATAGATGCCATAGTGTGTCCGTGCAATGAAAAATTAAGTAAAGAAAATGAATTTAATGCTTTGTTGTCAAGAGGAATAGTATAGAGGGGGATATTATGGAAAGAATACTTTGGCTTATAAATAGGCTTCTATGTAAATTAGGATTTTTAAGAAAAAATTTACATTATGTTGGAGGGAATGATGCATTACCACCACCACTATCTAAAGATGAGGAAGAAGAGCTTGTAAATAAGCTTAATAGTGGAGATGAATCAATTAGAAGTACATTAATAGAGAGAAATTTAAGACTAGTTGTATATATAGCTAGAAAATTTGAAAATACAGGTGTATATGTTGAAGATTTAATATCAGTAGGAACTATTGGATTAATTAAAGCAGTAAATACCTTTAATCCTGAAAAAAAGATAAAACTTGCTACTTATGCATCTAGGTGTATAGAAAATGAAATATTAATGTATTTAAGAAGAAATAGTAAAGTTAAAGCAGAAATATCTTTTTATGAACCGCTTAATATTGATTGGGATGGAAATGAATTATTATTATCAGATATACTGGGGACTGACAATGATACCGTGTACAATTTTATAGAAGATGAAGTGGATAAACAGCTTCTACTTATGGCTTTAAAAAGTTTAAATGATAGGGAAAAGGAAATAGTAAGGCTGAGATTTGGGTTAAATGGGACTATGGAAAAGACACAGAAAGAGGTGGCTGATATGCTTGGAATTTCTCAATCTTATATTTCTAGGTTAGAGAAAAAAATAATTAGAAGATTAAAAAAAGAAATTAATAGAATGATTTAGGTTGTCTATTAGTATAAAAGTATCATCTATCGGAAATAATGTTTAATGCAATGGATTTATTACTTCCGAAGGGGTTGATACTTGTGATAATTAACAAAGTAGAAATATGTGGCGTTAATACTTCTAAACTTCCTATATTGAAGGAAAAAGAAAAAAAGCAACTTCTTCTACAGATGAAAGCTGGAGATAAAAGTGCACGTGATACATTTATTAAAGGAAATTTAAGACTTGTATTAAGTGTTATTCAGCGATTTAACAATAGAGGAGAAAATATTGATGATTTATTTCAAGTGGGTTGTATAGGGTTGATGAAATCTATAGATAATTTTGATTTATCTCAGAATGTAAAATTTTCTACTTATGCTGTACCTATGATAATAGGTGAAATAAGAAGATATTTAAGAGATAACAATTCTATAAGAGTAAGTCGGTCTCTTAGAGATATAGCTTATAAAGCATTAATAATGAGAGAAAAATTTATTAAAGATAATAATAAAGAACCTACAATTTCTCAGATTGCAAAAGAACTTGAACTTCCAAGGGAGGATGTGGTGTTTGCACTAGATGCAATACAAGATCCAGTTTCTTTATATGAGCCAATATACCATGATGGAGGAGATGCCATATATGTAATGGATCAGATAAGTGATTCAAAAGATACTGATGAAAATTGGATTGAAAATATATCTATTAGAGAAGCAATGAAGAAGTTGAATGATAGGGAAAAGCTTATCTTAAATTTAAGATTTTTTAATGGTAGAACTCAAATGGAAGTAGCAGACGAAATTGGAATTTCGCAAGCACAAGTATCCAGACTTGAGAAAACAGCATTGAAGCATATGAGAAAACATGTTTGACTGGTATTATATAATACCAGT
>DPOH01000277.1 GCA_003539755.1 Clostridium sp. | reverse complement strand
GCATATAATAGATACAGAGAAACTAAAAGATATGTTCCATTATCATTAATTTTTGATGGATATAGTAATCAACCAACACTAAACTATTTTAAGATAAAGCAAATGAAAAATAATATATTTGCAGGATTTGCTCAAATATCAACAGATGTAGCTGTAAATGAAGAACCAATATTATTAGAAGAAGAAAATTTAGAAATTTTAAGTGAGTTGTTTGGAGGTGGTACTAAATGAAAAATCAAAATAATAGACCAATAGTAATTCAAAGGGTAACAATGAAGAAATGTAGTGGTAATTCTAAAGAGTACAATAGAACAAACAATATTGCATACAGTAAGATGTATTTTCAAGAAGAAAAGGATATAGATAAAACAATTAAAAGCTTACAAAAATATGTACAATATAAATAATAGTATGTGTTCATTAATAGATATAGAGTGGTACAATTAAACCTAGTAAATATAAATTTACTAGGTTTAATTGTGTTAGTAAAAATGAAATAGATATTAAAATATATCGAACATATTATTGATTTTTTCATATTCCTTTTTATTTTTCTCTTTATTAATTTCTGCATATACAAGCATAGTCATTTTTATATCAGTATGACCAACCCAATCCATAACAGTACGTGGATTAATATCTTTACTTAAGCAGTTAGTTATAAATATATGACGTAGGCTATGAAAATGTATATCTGTATTTATACCTGCTTTTTTTAAAGCGTTTTTTAAATGACGATTTGGCTTTTTTGGATCTATAAAATTTCCGGTATTTGTGCAAAATAATAATTGATTATCAAGATAAAGTTCTCCATACTTTAATTTATTTTCTAAATTTGTTTTGGTAATTGACTTTAATATTGGAACTAGCATATTAGGGAGAGGAACGTCTCTTATGCTAGTTTTTGTTTTAGGAATTGTTACTCTAAATTCATAAATTTTTTTATCATCCTTTGTTCGTTCTCCAGTCCATACATATTTAACTGATTTATTTATTCTAATAGACATATTCTTATAATCAATATCATTTATTTGAAGAGCTAGAGCTTCACCTAAACGTAAACCGCATAAAAGTCCAATAAGAATAACCCCTTGTAAGCTATCATTAGCTAATACAGATATAAGCTTTTTTTGTTCATCTTCTGAAATGTAGTTATCTTTATCATCCAGAACATCATGATTTTTTGGATAAATTATTCCTTCAACAGGATTAATCATTACCTTATTAATAGATTTTGCATATTTAAAACAGTTTCCTAAGCAGCTATTCATAGTTTTTATTTGAGATACAGTGTGATTTTCTAATAGTTTATTAACTATTTTTTGAAGTTTTAAAGTATCAAGATCACATAGCTTTGTATTATTAAGACCTTTATTAGGTTTTATATAATTTCTATATATACCTTCCCATTTTTCAAAAGTAGAAGCTTTTAAAGAGAGACGTTTAATGTTCCAAAGCCAGTCATAATAAAAATTACCTACAGTTGTAGTATCAGTATCAGAAGCATGAGTTTCCTTGAATTTTTTCAATTTCATTTTTGCTTCAGCTTGTGTTTTACCATATATATATTTTCTACGTAGTTTTCCTGTTAATGGATCAGTTCCAAGTGAAACAGCAATGCCCCAATACTTTTTACCGTTTTTTACAACCCATCCTGAAGAACCCTCCCCGTTAGACCTTTTACCCATAGTTATTCACCTCAATAAATATTATTTTCTATAGTTATGTTTCCCAAATAATAGGGGAATTATCCTATAAATAATGGAAAATAAAATATGTGTTCGTATAAATTGTTATTCTTTTAGTTGAATATCTTCACTATTTGCTGCAACATTAACACATAGTTTTTGTATGCTATTTAGTACATTTGTTATTTTATTTAAAGTATTAGTATGATTTTCTGATAATTGATTGAATTCATTAGTACTTAACTGATTTTTCAAATTTGGTATTTCATCATTAAATTCAATAAATAGATTAAAAATGTTCTCTGAATACTCATCAATAATTGTTGTTATATCGGATAAATACTTTATATAATTTAAATCATTTATATCTAAGGATCTATTTTCAATTAGTGCAGTATTTAATCTAAGATTATATATATATCTAGAAATAAAATCATAAAATTCAGCTTTTTCACTATCAGTAAATGCTTCTATAACTTTGATGATATTTTCTTTATTTAATTCTTTAATATTGGACATATATTCATACTCTTTAAGATCCTTGATATCAGAATTACCTATCAGGTAATCAAGACTTACATTAAAGAAATGAGATAATTTTATTAAAACATTGTAATTGGCTTCTCTTCCATGTTCCCAATAAGAAACTGTTTGGATATAAATATTTGCATCGTCGCCAATATTATCTTTTGTATGATAATTATTGAACTCTTCAACAAACTGTTTTTGTGTCAATCCTCTCTCTTCCCTTAAATATTTTAAACGCGAACCAAAATCCATTATTTACCAACCTCCTGTAAGAATTATATCATTAATTCAATAAAATGTTAACAAATTAATTATTAAAATCATAAAATCGTTGACAATGTAGTTATTCATGTTAAAATTAAATTATCAACAAATTATTAACAAAAATGTAAAAAAATTCAATAAATTTATGAATTTTAATTTGAATGGGGATGATTAGGTGTATAAATTAAAAGCTGAAAGGGTAAATAAGGGAATAAAACAAAAGGATTTTGCAAAGCAATTAGGAGTAACACCTCAATATTTAAATAGCATAGAAAATGGAAAAACGGAGCCTAGAAGAGATTTAATGCAAAAAATGTCAAAGCTATTAGAGATACCTATACAAGAATTGTTTTTTAATGATGAAGTATAATTAATTAGATATAGGAATGAGGGATAAAGTATGGTCAATATACAAGAGTATAGAGAAATGATACAAAAGAAAACTTGCGATATAAAAGAACTTTCACAAATAATAGGAGTTTCAGAAGCAAAGGCTAGAAGGTTAACTCATATAGAAGGATTTCCGATAATCTGTATTGGTCGAAACAGAAGAATTATATTAAGTAAGCTTGATGAATGGCTTGAAAAAAATATAGGGGAATGTTTATAGCATAGATATCGGGAGGAATATTATGAAAAGATTATACACAATAATTGAAGTCGCAGATGAATTAAATATAAGTGTTCATGAAGTTTATGAATTAATAAAAAGTAAGGAATTAAAGGGGATAAAGCTTGGGAGTATTAAAATTTTGAAAAGTGAATTATTGAAATATAAAGATAAAAAAAGCTAAATTAATAGGGATAATTTTTAGGGAGGAACATGAATTTTAAAGTTTTAAAGTTCTATATAGAGGTTTGTAAGCTTATTAATATTGAACCTAATTTTAAAGGATTACGACTTTTTAAAAAATATTATTATTGGGAGTGTGAGTATAATGGCAGAGGTAAATTGGGTAAAGATTCAGATAGATATGTATGACCATCCAAAGCTTAAGATAATTGATTCGATGGAAAATAGAAATCTTATTCACTATATATGGGTAAGTTCTATTTTATTAGCTGGTAAATGTAACTGTGGTGGAGAATTATATTTAACTGATAATATGCCATATACATTAAAAACACTTGCAATTGAATTTAGAAGAGATATTGAAGATGTAAAAGAAGCATTTAAGGTTCTTAAAAAGTTAAAAATGATTGAAATTAATGAGAACAAAGTATTTTATATAAGTGGATGGCAGGAGTATCAAAATATTGATGGCCTTGAAAAAATCAGAAAACAGACAAATGATAGGGTTGCTAAATATAGAGAGAAGAAGCGTGAAGAAAAGAAAGCAGCAGAGGAAAAGAAAAATTTAAATAATAACAATTCAGAAGATAGAAAATGTAGTAATGAAAACGAAGATTCTAATAATAAAGATGATAATGTAGGTGACAGTAAATTAAATGATAAATCTAAACAGAATAGCAATAATGTTACATGTAACGGTAATGATAATGAAATAAAAAGAGAATGTAACGTTACTGAAACGCAACAGAAAAAGAAAGAGATTAAGAAAAAGACTAAGAAGAAGAGTGAGAAAGTAGAAAAAGAGCAATCTGTTTCTCAGCAGAATATCTCATCGGATGTAATAGAGATTTCAGAGTATTGTGAGAGAATAACTGGTATTGTAAGTGTTCTTGAAATTGGAGCACTTAATTTGGCAGTAGGAGTGCATGGTAAAGAAAATGTGAAAAGGGCAATAGATAAAGCTATTGAGGTAGGTAAAGTAAACATGCCATATGTAAGTGGTATATTGAAAAATTGGAGAAAAGAAGGGTATCCAAATGATAATGTAGGGGGAAATGATTATGGAGGAAAGTGCAAGAGCAAGGGTAATGAACCAGATTCAAATAAACTTAAGGATTTCAAACGAAAAGAACCACGAAAGCTTACAGAAGAGGAAAGAAAGAGGGTTGGTGCAAGTGTCATATAAGTGTGAAAAGTGCAGAGATACGGGCTGGATTTTGAAAAAACAGGATCATGCGCAACCACTGGCAATTCCATGTGAGTGTAGAAATAAAAATAAAATAAAGAATCAATGGAAAGCGTGTGGTATAAATCCTGAAATGGTCAATTATAAATTTGGGAATTTTAAGGAATGGAACAAATCTTCAGAAATGATGAAAGATACAGCACTTGCATATTTTTCTGATTTTGATGATATAAGAGAATCAAGAAGAAACAGTATAATGTTTTGTGGTCAAGTAGGTAGTGGAAAAAGTCATTTATGTATAGCTATAGCAATTAATATGTTAAGAGCTAATACAAGAGTAATGTACATGCCTTATAGAGATGTTATTACAAACATTAAACAGAATATGATAGACCAAGAATATTATAAAAAAAGCATTTCTAAATATCAGACATGTGAAGTACTTCTTATTGATGACCTTTTCAAAGGAAAAGTTAATGAAAGTGATATTAATATAATGTTTGAAATTATAAATTATAGATATTTAAATTATCTACCAATTATAGTGAGTAGTGAATTTTCAATAGATAGATTGCTATGTTTTGATCAAGGAGTAGGCTCAAGAATATATGAAATGTGCAAAGATTATATTGTTGAGATAGAGCAGGATATAAAGAATAATTATAGATTAAAATAATGGAAAGTTGGAGGGGATAGAATGATTGAAGAGGGAATCGTAAGAAGGTTAGATAGTCTTGGTAGAGTTGTTATTCCTAAAGAAATGAGAAAGTTGATAAATATTGCGGAAGGAGATTTGGTTAAAATAATTAAGCAGAATAATTCCGTAATAATTAAAAAATATTCTAGGAGCTGTATGATTTGTGGGAGCGAAAATTCATTAAATCAATATGGTGGATTATGTTTATGCACAAGATGCATTGAGAAAATGAAAAAGATAGATGAAAGAAGAATATAGATATGAATGTTATAGCAGCGTATGTTATGACTAAAGAAAAATTGAGTAGAGAGATTGCTGAGAAGGTTGCAGAATTGTACTTGGATGGTATGAGCTATGAAGAGGCGTTGGAGAGAGTAAAGAAAATATATGATCTTGGACATGTTTAACTATCATATTCATAATGTATGAAGTGTAAATTTTAGAGTTAATCTATTCTTTTTCATGCAATTGAAAAAACTTCGAGTCCTACAATATGTAGAACTCGAAGTTTTTTATTATGCTAAATCATATTTAGTAACTTTTCTTTCAGTAATGTTAGCACCAGCTTTGCCAGTTAATGTACCTGACTTAGTTTCAAAGATGTTCTTTTCTATAATGGCATCCATAAGTGATGAAATCTGATCCTTAGTTAAATCAGGCTTTACACCGTTTATTGACATTGTAGATTTTGCATTAGTTGAAGTTATGAAAGTCATAGTTAAGATATATTCCATAGGTCATGTCCCCCTTAAAAATTAATTAGATTAATTTAAAATGTGTTTGTAGAAGCTCATGTTAAGCTTCTAAGCTTTAGATCTTTAATTCTCACTAAGCTTCTACATTAGTAAGTAATGATGTTTCACTTAAGTAGCAGCCATTTGTTTCTTTTTCAAGAATTTCACAAATAGCATGACCAACTGCTAATACATCATCAGGATTGGCCTCAGCTCTGACACCTGAGAAAGATTTGCTTGAGAATTTTGCATCTCCCTTAGAATCAACACCATTTTGAACTTTGATAGATAAGCTTATGCTTGTAGGTAATTTTTTAACAGCCATAATAAATACCTCCTTAATTAATTTCAATTAGTATATATGGATGAAAATAAAAAATACAAAAAATTTTTAAAAAGGTGATTAAAAAAAGAAAATTTGGCAAGCATTAAGATAAAGAAAAGGAGGGATTATTTTGGATATAGAATTAGTGAATAAATTACATGATCTTTACTTAATGTTAGTTGGAGGATATGTAATTTTAGCTGTTGGAACTATCACATATATAATTGAAGTATATAGATTCTATAAAAAACAAAAAGCAATAAGAGAAAAGATTGAGCAAGAAATACTTGATAAATTTGAAGTTTAAAAGCATATTAGATAATTAGTTAAAGAATAGTATATAATATTTGTGGCTGAATTGCACAAATTAGAAAACATTAAGGATATTATGGAGATTAGCCACTTCATAATGTCCTTATTTTTATTAGGAAAATTACATAATATAAATCTATAAGCCAAAACTATAAACAAAAATATATTTGGAGAATTAAAAATGATTAAAGAAAAACAAGTTTATAGATTAAAAGAGGTATCAGAAAAATATGATATACCTGTGACCAGATTAACACTAGCTATAAGAAATGGTGAAATAAAAGCAGTAAAATCAGGTAAGGAGTATTTAGTAACACCGTCAGAAATACATAAATATTTAGGAATTGATACAACAAATGAAGGAATCACAAGGGAGTTATATATAAAAGAGTTAGAGAATAAAATAAAGATTTATGAAGCTAAAATTAATATGCTAAAAAACTGTATTAGCATGATGCAAGATATTTTTAGAGACGTATAATAGGAGTTAAATTGGACTCACTG
>DPOH01000301.1 GCA_003539755.1 Clostridium sp. | reverse complement strand
ATCTGTATTGCTATATTTATTACTATAGTTATTGTATTATCATAAGACTATATTGGCCATTAATGGGTTTGTCTATTATCCCATATCTAATTTATTTTCTCAAATAAATAACAACACTTTTTTAAAATAGAAAATAATACTATTTTAAAAGATAATATATCGCTCATACTCTATAAATCTAAAATTTTAGTATTACTTAAGTTTAGTACCTTTACTAGTTGCTAAGTATTTTGCAAAATCTGTTATAGCGTATCTAAATATACGACTTAAGGATGAAATCAAGAAGCCTAATGCAGAAATTAGTAACATCATAAATATATCTATTCACATTCTTTTATAATTTGATCATAAACTTTTTTATATTCATCTTCTAAAAACTTATTTACCTAATTATTTTCAACAACTCGTACTCTGTTCTCATATCCAACAATTATCCTATTGCAGGTATTTAAAAATAATCCAACTTCTAAAACTCCAGTAATACTAGTAACTTGCTTATATACTCTTTCTATATCCATAGGCTTTCCTATATGCAAATCAACAATATAATTTCCATTGTCTGTTATGAAAGTTTTATTATCTTTAATTCTAAGCACAGGATTATAAGAATAACTTTGTAATTCTTTTATAACATGGGTATATCCATATGGAAGTATTTCTACTGGTAAAGGGAACTGACCAATATTATCTACTAGTTTACTTTCATCCATAATCCAGATTACTTCTTTTGCTAATGTAGCTACAATTTTTTCTCTAAATAGTGCTCCTCCACCTCCTTTAATAGCATTGAATTCACTATCTATTTCATCAACACCATCAACACCATCAATAGCTAAATCTATTTTATCTACTTCATCAATATCTACTAAAGGAATATTAAGTTCTTTAGCTAAATTTTCTGTACTTTTTGAAGTTGCTACAGCTTGTAACTGTAGTCCCTTTTCAACTAATTCCCCAACTTTTTTAATCATATAATAGGCAGAGAAATTATTTTGATTTATATTTTTTAAAATACATAAATCCACTGCAATTCTTTTGTTATCTCCATATAATTAATTTAGAAGGGTTTTTGTACGCTAAATTTACTAATTATGGAGGTAAAAATGGATTTTTCTTATATCGAAACTTTAGCAAATAAATCTAAAGATGGTGATTCAGCTTCCAAAGAAGAACTTGCACTTCAATTTAAGCCATTCATTATAAATCTATCAAAAAAGACATTTATAGATGGATACGACAAGCAGGATATTATGAATGAATGTTATAGAATACTTTTCAGATGTGTTGATATATATGATAGCTCAAGACATAGATTTGTTGCTTATGCTACTAATGGAATAAAGAACAGCATTTACTATCTTGTCACTCGCAGCGTTAAATTCAGCAAAATTCATGGGCAAAGTTCTCAAATACTTACTGATGAGTTTTTGAATAATATTGTTTCAGACCATATGACTACAGAGGATTTGTTATGTAGAAGGTATGATTTTGAGCCATTGGAATATGCAATTAAACAGCTTAACAAAAAAGAAAAGACTTTAATTAATCATGTTTTCTTTAAAAAGAAGAAACTTAAAGATTATGCTATTTCTAATAACATTTCGTATTCTTATGCAACTAAATTTAAAAGACATACCCTTGATAAACTTCATATGCATATTAATAATTATAATCAGACCAATCTTTATATGTAATATTTATTTAACATTCAGAGTTCAGATTAAAAAATTACAGTTATACCAGTACTTTTACCATATAGACTTTCAATATTATAACTGTATATATGAAATATATTAACCAAGTCCATATATCTCTTATAAGGAGGTGTTCATTATGGAAGTAAATGAATTTATTAATATGATTATGAATAATGGTTTCCCTGTTGCTGTAAGTGCATATCTTTTAATACGCTTGGAGAAACAGCTTAATAATCTTTCTGGGTCAATTAACAGACTTAACACCATAATTTCAGCCAAGCTTGGAGTGCCTATATCACAAGATATAACTTCTGATGAAACTGGTGCTCATTCAGACTGTGGGAAAACTGCCTAAGATTATAAATCTAAATGCCACATTAAATATAAGCCATGTAAGATGGGTAACAAACATCTTACATGGCTTTATACATAAATAGTTGTGAATATACTATTCTTTATATTTTAATCTGTAAATTGAATTTCTATTCATATTATTTTTTCTTCACAGGAATCCAAATCTCACAATAATAGTTTTCATCCTGAGCACCCTTTGGATAATCAGTAGGATCACTGTACATTTCTATATTATATCCTGCTGCTATTTCATAATCTCTACAGTTTGGAAGCCATTCTGAGAAAATCTTTGTATTGACATCTTGAAGTGATTTTGGAAGTGGACCTTTAGAAGGAAAAACTGCCCATGTATGCTTTGGAATAATCTTTGTGGTAAATCCTTCTGGTACATCATTACAAGGTATATAGTTATCTGCAATCATATAATCAAAGTTATCACTAGTAAGATCTTCTTGAATACTTATACCATACATTCCACATACCTTTTCACCTTTTCCTGTAGAGTAATGATTAGCCCAGAACTTTGGAACTTCTTCATATGCATTTTCCATCTTAAAATTCTTTAGTGATCCCATAACTGTAAATGCTTCTTTTTCAACAATTTTATAATCCATAATATAACCACCTTCCAGAGTGAATTTTATTTTTAGGGGTGCAAATGACTTTATAACTGCTCCCTCTTTTCTTACAGCTGTTGGAGTCACACCATGAAATCGGGTAAAAGCTTTAGTAAAACTATCTGGAGAATCATATCCATACTTTAATGCAATGTCAATAATCTTATTTTCAGTTGCAATCAGCTCACTTCCAGCAAGAGTAAGTCTTCTTCGCCTTATATACTCACCTACTGTAAATCCACAAAGCATTGAAAATCCTTTCTGAATATGATAGTGTCTATTTTTTAAAATCTCAATATATCTTAATTGAAAACAAATTAAGGAGGTGCTCATATGGCTGTATTAAAATTGCCTACAAACATAAGTTTATCTATTAAAGTTGCAAATGGTGTTGATTCTAACGGGAATGTAAAATTCTCAAACAAATCTTTCTCAGGTGTTAAATCAGATGTTGATCCTGCTGATGTATTAGAAGTTGGTCGTGCTATTTGTGATATTCTTGAAAAAGAAACTAATGGCTGCTACTTAAGTGAAACTTCGTTACTTGCTACTAGAGAAGCTTAAGAATAATTTTCTTAAAATCTTATTTGATTTCTAAAGGGGGACATGATTCATGGAATATATCTTAACTATGACTTTTATAACTTCAACTAATGCAAAATATACTATGTCAATAAACGGTGTTAAACCTGATTTAACAAAGGATCAGATTTCAGCACTTATGGATACTATTATAGAAAAGAACATCTTCCAGACTAAGTCTGGAGCATTTGCCAGCAAATCTGGTGCTAATATAACTGAAAGAAAAGTTACTAAATACGATTTAGCATAATAAAAGATTTGAGAGATTTAAACAGCCTCCTGCTTACTATGGCAGGGGGCTGTTTACTATATGAAAAATCAAGATTTTTTTGTAGTTTCCTAATTCATATTTTATTTATTTATCCCTTCATTATTAATTATCTGCTATTGATTTCATTACCACACATCGTCTTAACCCACCATACTTTTCTTTTTCTATTTTAACTTTATATCCAAGTTTTAGAAAAGTCTTTAAGCTTGCTTTATTGTCAGGATGTACAGTGGCGCATAAAATAGGAAATTTATTTCTGTCGATTAAGTCTTCAATTGTTGCTATTAAATGTTTTTGTAGAGAATTACCTCTATAATTTGGATGTACTATAGTCGACTCTATATGGCCTACTAATGGTAATAAATCTTTTTCTAAATTAATATCTGATCCATAATTGTCAACTAAAGTAGGTTTTATGAACATTCCATAAGCTATTAATTCATTACTTTCATTAAAGCATCCTAAGCATATATTTTCTTCATTAGTAAGAATTCCTCTAAATTCACTATTGTCTGTTTTAAAAAAATATTCTTTATTTTCTAATCTATTAACAACCTCTTTTTGAAGGTTTACTACCTGATTTAAATTTTCTTCTTTTAATGTAGATATAGTACAAGTAACAATTTCTTGCTGTAAATTTTTAATTTTTAGTACTTTAATCATATTCTTCTCCCCTAATTAAGTAGTATTGGCATAAAATTAAATTTATCTTCTAATAATATTATTTTACAAACATTATACATATAAACCTATATTTTTACAATTGAATTTGTAGTCATCATATTAACCAAATAAAAGTATTACTTTAATTCAATATTCATATTACATACACTTTATATCTTGCAACTAATTAATTTAAGCAAAAAATAAAGCTAAACATATGATATAAATTACAATCATATGTATAGCTTTATTAAATTTATCTATATGTTTAATGATGATCTTAAAACACTTTCTAACTCTGTCTTATCAGTGTAAAAGTTTTCCTCATCACTAACCATAGTAAAGGAATATACCATGTTATCTTTAAATATAAATATCAGATTGAATTTTGAGGTTTCACCGTTACTAAGTTCTGAATATTCATAGCAATAAGCATAATGGCCATTAAATGTTTTCATTTTTTCTTTGAAATCACTTTTAGTCTTTAATGTTGATTCCATATCAGAAATAATGCTACGTTCTTTTTTTTCAAAAGTATCTCTTTTATCATACATTAATAAAGTTGCATGATTCATTTTATAAATATTGCTATTAAAAACACTCCAATTATCTGGAACAGTTATAGGCATAGAATTTTTAATAGAATCCACATTAGAAAATGGATCTGCCACACCTGTCCCACCAATCATGGCTCCATTACTACCTAAGTAAAAATCATCTATATACGTATTATTAACCATGTATCCATCGTTATTAAAAAAATACCAGTCTTCTCCTATGTTTTGCCATCCAGTAGCAAAAGTATCACCCGTATTATACTTCCAACCTGTTGGCTCTTCTTTCCATTCAGCATTTGCCTTAAAAGAACTCAATGTTAACATAGACGTTATTGCCAACGCACTTGCAAGTATTTTTGTACCCTTAAACTTTATCATTTTATTCCTCCCTCAGTATACCGTCTGAATATCATTTATGTGTATATGATTTTAACTATACATTACTTTTGATTTTATAGCAAAACATTATATGGGTTTAGTT
>DPOH01000154.1 GCA_003539755.1 Clostridium sp. | reverse complement strand
ATACAGCATAATGCTAAATATATTATTATTTACATAATTTGATATGGAAAAAAGTATATAAAGGTTTATAATTATTATATAGAGATAAAAATAAATCTATATTACATTATATAGTATCAATGCAAGGAAGGTGATTCTAATGAAGGAAAATTATAATTCTTTTCATTATTGGGAAAACGTTATCAATAAAAATAATACAATTAGAGGGCATATTTTTATGCAAAAGCCACCAACAGATAAATGCTTGTACTATCATACTTTAATATTTAACAAAAAGAATGGAATTAATAATATGTGGGGCTATTTTCCTAATATTAGAAGCTTGATTGGATATATTAGATACTCTTTTTTACAAGAAGCATTTTATAAATGGATAAATGGAAAAGATAAACTAATAACTAAGATTCCAACTATAGGTGTTGAAAAAATTATTGAAGATGGTAAAAAAACAAAAGCTATCACTAATGAAGTTGCTTTAGATATGAAAAAAGAATATGAATTTTTAGATAAATTATGGGATATACCAGCTAACAAAGCAGAATTAGAGTTACGTAAATTTGCTAGGGAATTTAATAAGAGATGGATGGGAGATAATAAAGAATTCCTTTATATTAAATTGTTTAAAACTCCAGAGGAAGTGGGCGACTTTGTAGTATCATCAACATTAGTAACAAATACTCAAGAAGAACTTGAAAATAGAATAGGGATGAAACTTGAAGAATGGAAAAATGTATGTCAAACTGCATTAAGTGATTCTGCCAAAGGAGAAGTATTTAGAGATACCTTGTTAAAAAGATTAAGCGAAGTTATTTAGTAATATAATAATTTATAAATATAAAAAGTGCCTATGGCACTTTTTTATATTACAGAAGCTATACTCTGTGCAGAAATACCAAGCATTTCACCAGTAAAACCAAGCCCTTCTTCAGTCGTAGCTTTAATATTAATTTGATCAATATCGATATTTAGTGCTGATGCTATATTAGAACGCATAGTTTCAATATGAGGAAGCATTTTTGGCTTTTGAGCAATTATTGTTGCATCAATATTATTGATTGAATAG
Organism: Clostridium sp.; assembly: GCA_003539755.1. Taxonomy (GTDB): domain Bacteria; phylum Bacillota; class Clostridia; order Clostridiales; family Clostridiaceae; genus Clostridium. The sequence goes on along the minus strand of DPOH01000154.1, from coordinate 3,010 downwards.
CCTTTATTAAGAATTAATTTTCCGGTTTCTTCTAATAGGCGTATACTTGATATTCCTTTGAATTTATCATCTGTATCAGGAAAGTGTTTTCCTATATCTCCAAGAGCACAAGCTCCAAGAAGAGAATCCATTATTGCATGAAGAAGTACATCTGCATCAGAATGACCTAAAAGGCCTTTTTCAAATGGAATTTCAACTCCGCCAATAATTAATTTTCTATCTTCAACTAATCTATGTACATCATATCCCATTCCAATTCTCATAAGAATCACCTCTAATATTATATAGTTGTTTAATATATTTTATCATAAGATGATTGGATTAACATATATCAAAATTTATATATTATTAAAGTAAAAGTATATGCTGCAAAAAGACTATACTTGTATAGATATAATTTTCACAGCATATTAAAATTTATGAACCCAAAAACAAAAAATAATAATTAAAAATTTAATATGTGGACCTATTAATAAAAATTTTTATTTACAATATATCTTACATTATTTGCTTTTGTAATTACATAATTAAATCTATTATTTGAATTTTGTTTATGGAAGAAATAATTTTTTATTTTGTTTATATGAAAGTGGATACGACTTATTCTACGTTTTTTTATAAAATCTACGTATATAATTTTACTTTTCATGAATATAATCTCCGAAAAATTGATTTTAAACTACATTAAAGGTAAATAACTTTTATAGCTAAGTAAATTTCTATGTTATAATATATAGTATGAAAAATGTTCGGTTTTGATAACAAGGTTTGGTATTAATAAAGGGGGGAATATAATTGCATGGAGGGCTCTAATTTTAATAAAAATAAGTATGTATTTGCATCTATCCCATCAATGACGCTTTTGGGTAAAAATTCCAATATTGATTATACTAAAGAAATATCACAGTTTTTAGGAGAACTATTATCATATAATGTAATTTTTAAAGACTTAATTAATCAAAAGTTAGATGAAGAAAAACGAAATATTATTCTAAATATAGCATATTATCTTTTAGAAGATGAAAAGTTAAATGAAAAATTAGTGAGAAGAAGAAAAGTTCCTGTAAAGGAACTAAGTATAGCAACTAGAATAGGAAGAAATAATATAGAAGATTGGAACGACTACATAATAGCATATTATATTATCTTAAGTAATCCTGATTATAAATGCATTCAAGATCATTTAAAAATAAAATTAAAAAGTAAGGATAATGTTATTAGCATTGTAAATAAAAAGTATCCAGTAGAAAAGGGAATTGCAATAAAGGTTGTTGGGAAATTTGCTTATATAATTACAGCATCAGGTGAATTCTTAAAAATAAAAACTAATAATAAAGCATATCCAGGGAATGTGTGTGAAGGAAAACAGTGTAATATAATTAGTAAATTGAAGATACCAATTGCCTTAACTATTGTAGTATTATTATTTTTTGCATGTGCAACTGTAGTTGAATTCAGAAGAACTGACAGTATAATTTTAATAGACACTACATCAACTATAAAAATTCATGTTAATAAGTTTAATAAAGTAATATATGCATATTCTCCAACTGAAAAAGGACAAAATCTTATTAAAAGTATAAATATTGAAAATGATAATATTGATGATTATATGGCTAGAGTTTTTCGATATGCAGCTGATAATAATATGATTGATAAGAGTAAAAAGACTCTTATCACTGTAACAGGAAAATCAGTAGAATATGGCTCTCTTCCTGAAACAAATAAAGTAATATCAGAAAATAAAATACCAATAGTAATAAATAATTCTGGAAGTCAGCAGAAAATGCCTAAATATAATTCGGTTAATAATTAAAAATCAACAGTTAACAGCTATAAAAAACAATGAAATTTTAGCTGTTAACTGTTGATTTATTTTTTTGTTTTTTCTAAGTTTGAAATAAATGTATTCATATCATAATATGAACTTACATAAATTCTATCTAATTCTAATGGGTTGTTATTTCTGCTGGCAAAGCCCTTGTTTGTAGTAAAGGCCAGAGTATATCCAGAGTTTTTAGCTGCTTTTATAGAATCTTCATTATAATCGCCAAAAGGAAAGGCAATAGCAGTTATTTTATTTCCAGTAATATTTTCTAGCTTAGCTTTAGATTCAGTAAGTTCTTTTAATTGTTCATCATAAGTGAGTGTATTTAAATGAGAGTGATTTACTGTGTGGCTTTGTATATCTATATTATCATTAGACATTTCTTTTATTGCATCTTCTGATAAATAGTAGGAACCATCTAGTTCTGAAGTAATGCAGAAGATTGTAGCTTTCATATTAAGCTCTTTTAATATTGGGTAAGCATTGTAGTAATTGTCCATATATCCATCGTCAAAGGTTATCAATATACTTTTTTCTGGAATAGGCTGATTATTAAGGATATAATTTTCTACTTCTTTTAGTGAAAGAGTAGTGTAACCTTGTTTTTTTATATATTCAAGTTCTTTTTTTAAAAGTGATGGGGAAATAGTTACTTCATTATCAACAATATCATTAACTGAATGATAGTATAGTACTGGGATGCCCCTATTGTCGTTTACTAGAGTAACTGAAGGATTATTATTATAGTTATTCGAATAATCAAGTTTATCTTTTGTATCTGTATTATTGTAAGAATCATCTTTTATTTCATCATCTGTATTAGAATTTTCAATACTAAGATTATTAGATTCATTAGTCTTTGATATGTAAACTTTAGAATCCATGATAAAAGAACCACTGAAAATAGTTATTATCAGCAATGATAGTACGACAAGTAGATTTCTTTTAAACATATTTTTTCCTCCCAAATATTTATAAATTTATTATATATTACATTGATTGAAAGTTAAATTAGAATAGGAAATAAAAAATAATATAAGTCTAGAAGTGCTGTAATACTGAATAAAAGTTAAAAAAGTATAGCATAATAGATATAAAGTTCAACTTATGAACATTATCCACAAGTGAGTGTGGATAACATGTTATAAATGTGTTAATATACAAAAATTTGCAGTAGAAAAG
>DPOH01000003.1:12256-13523 GCA_003539755.1 Clostridium sp. | reverse complement strand
TTATCAAATTATATTTTTATTTAACAACTTACTTACCATTACTGTTATTTTTTATTTTTTATTTTTCTATTTTCTTTTATTATAACTACCATCAAAAGGCAAATCCCAAATACAAGCAAAAATATCCATATTGGTTTAGAAAGGTTAAATTTTAAATTCACTTTATTATAATGAAGCTTATAAATACAACCTATCCCACTATCAAGAATATATATATTATCATTAAAATACTTTATTCCTGATACTATACTCTCATCTTTCATCTTTAATAATTCATAATGAATATTATTAGACGACAAGGCTTCAATGATATTATTTTTTTTATTGTAAAAAACCTTAGAATTCTTATCCAATACATTTCCACTTTTATCTATAGCTAAATATTTTATCATTCCTACATCTTCAAAAGCATATAAAGGAGCGCATACTATATTATTAGGCGGATTAGCAATTAAAGGCTTTATAAGTTTTTCGCCTTTAAACTTAGGAGAACTAATTGGATCTCCTCCACTAAAATCTGGCCATCCATACCAAGTCCCCTTATCTATCTTATAAATATAATCTGTATCTCTCTGTACAGGTCTATCCCCTACATTTTCCATACCACCAACTATTCCAATCAAATTATCTTCACTATCTATATCCCATCCTGTAATATTACGTATTCCACAAGCATAGAGACTAGTTCTTTTATTATTTAAATCTATATCTACAATGGATGCATTCCCTAAATTTTCAGCTTTTATCTTTTCTCCTTGTTTTGTAGAATTTCCATAAGGTACAAAAGCTCCTGTACTATTTTCACCTAAATTTACACCATTTAAAGTTATGTTTATTGGACTTTTATCATAAGGGACTTTATAAACATTATAGTCTTCTTTATCCGCAATACCTGAATTTGTTGCAGCTCCTATAGATAATAGTAAATGTGAATCCTTTATTATCAAATTCCTACATATATACCTTCCTTCGCTAGGTATTTTATCTAGTATTACCTTAGCCTTCTTCCCATCAATATCACATTCCATAAGTTTATCATTAGTAACAAAAAATAATTTCTTATTATAATACAATATATTTTCAATATTAAAGTTATAATCTTCTAATATTATATTTTCTCGCCCATCGCTTTTTAAAGACTTAATATATGTTTTATATGCAATATATGTGTTTCCTTCTTCATCCTTATCAAATCCTACTGCATCTTTACAATTTTTAGTATATATATTTAAGTTTATATTATTCTTAAGAGTGCTCATTCTATACT
>DPOH01000003.1:0-12184 GCA_003539755.1 Clostridium sp. | reverse complement strand
CCCCCATTTTGATACCAATCTCCAGTAACAATTCCTTAAGATTCTTATTTAATACCACATATTACTAATTAGTCCTATACCATTATGATTCCTCTACTAAATTTATATTTTTAACAATAAAAATAAGAACAAGTATTTTTAAAACAATATAAGTTATAGAATATTCACCTTACTTTTTGAATATTATTTATAGTAACTTAAAGGAGTGGGTAGATATGGGACAAGATAATTTTTTTAAGAATTCATTCTTACTTACAGTATCAAACGTGACAACTGGAATATTAGGTTTCATTTTCTCTATATATCTTTCTAAAGTATTAGGACCTGAGGGTATGGGACTTTATAATCTTGTAATGCCTATTTATAATTTATTTATCTGCCTTATGTCTGCTGGTATTGTAGCCTCAATTTCTAAAATCACTGCTGTATACACTGATAAAGGTCAGCATAACAATATAGTTAAGACTATTAAGGCTGTTTCAATTTTTAATATTGCTTGGGCACTTCTAATTGGAATTATGGTTTTCTTTTTAGCTCCGTCAATTGGACGATATGGTGTAAATGATATAAGAACTATCAGCGCTATAAGAGTCATATGTCCTGCAATGGTATGTATAGCTATTTCAAATATATTTAAAGGTTACTTCTATGGGACATCTAAAATAACAGTTCCAGCTATTATTGATATCTGTGAAAAGGCCATGAGAATTGTAACTGTAAGTGCATTACTATTTCTAACTCAAGCTAAGACTCTTGAAGGAATGGTTACTCTAGCAACAGTTGCATTATGTATTGGTGAACTTCAAAGCTTATTGTTTTTGTTCATATATTACAAATACACAATAAAAAGGCTACCTAAATCATATGAAGTTCCTGAAGGAAGCTTCCAATTATTATTTGATGTTCTGATTATATGTATTCCATTATGCATGAATGGATTTTTAACTAATATACTAGGAACAATGGCAACACTTATTGTACCTAGGCGTCTTTTGGTGGCAGGATTTAACTATACAGAATCATTAAGCCTTATCGGCAAATACAATGGCATGGCTGTATGTATAATCACTATTCCTATGATTGTGGTGTCAACTATAAACACTCTTCTTATTCCTGATCTTTCAAAGACAATAAGCCAAGGAAAACAGTATGATGCTTCACTTAGAATAAAAAAAATAATGAAGCTTGCTTTTCTATTAGGTATTGCAACAACTATTGTCTGTAATGTAGTCCCTGATTCTCTTGGACAGATTTTTTTCGGTAGAGATGATTTAGGTGCATACATTAAATTTTCTTCTATTGCTGCTCCTATACTATTTACCGCCCTTACAATGTTTGGCATTTTAAACGGGTTAAATCGTCAGAGTATAATACTCATCAACTCTCTTATTGAAGCAGTAATCGAGCTAATATGTCTGTATATATTAACTTCAATACCTTCAATAAATATATTTGGATATAGCATAACAATATGTATTGCATGCAGCATAAGCCTCTTTTTAAATTTACATGAAGTTAACAAGCATATAGAAGTAAATCTCAATATATATAATGTAATAATATATACTCTATTGGGATTACTTGCTTTCATTTTAATAAATTTATTTGCAAAATACTTCTTTGCAGGTTCAATAATATTAAACACTTTTTCTGTTATTGGACTAACATTTTTAATATTTACTTACCTAGGTGGATTTGGAGAATATAATTAATTTATTTCAGTTTAACAAATATAATAAGGAGTATTTTCGCAGTTAGTTGCGAAAATACTCCTTATTGTGTTTCAACAATTTATACTGATAAAAATATTTTATTTCATAGATTTTCTCAAAATTCTTGGAAGTAGTCCATATATTCTTCCAGATATGCTATCTAAATCGTTCTTTCTTATTCCACCTAAAAGAATCATTAAATATAAATATACAAATCCTCCAACTGCGATTATAAATAATGTAATGCAGCTTTTAATAATATAACCACCACCACTTAGTGTTATAAATACATCAGAAGGTTTTTCTAATATTAACACTATTGCAGCCATTACAAGCGACGATATAAGTGGAATTGTTACATTTCTTATTAGAGATATCTTTATTCTTAAAGTCTTTTTAAGAGCTCTCTGATTTAATATCATAGGAATCAAGAACCATAATAAATTCCCTGCTACTACACCTAAGATATTAATATTGGGTATCCCTACTAATATAAAGTTTGCAATTATCTTTGCAACAATACCAATACAGAATGTCATAAGTACATAATATAATTTGTTCATACTTTGTAATATGGTTGTTTGTATTTGTACTACAGCTTGTATAACAAGCACTATAGACCCAATCATCATAAGTTCAAAACCTTCGCTTGTTCCATATAATAATTCAAAAACTGGGCCTGCAAGACATGATAAACCTATTGCTGCAGGAATTGTTATTATAAAAGTAATTCTAAATGCAAAATTCACATTCTTTCTTACTTCCTTTTTATTTTTAAGAGCCATAGCAGCAGAAACAGCTGGTAATACTGTTGTTGCAAGAGATGTAACTATTATAAGTGGTACTGATAATAGCGTCTTATATCTTCCTAAGACTCCATAAAGGGCCTGAGACTGTGTCAAAGTAAATCCTGCATGAGCCAGTCTGCTATTTACATTTACCATATCGACTAAACTTCCAAAGTTTTGTAGCCCTGAGGTTAAAGTTATTGGTAGTCCATATCTTATAAGTTTTCTTATTATACTTTTTGTTCTTATTCTCTTTTGATGATGTTTTTCTGCTTCTTCATAGGCTTTTTCTTCAAATCGTTCTGATTTGTATACATAAATCATATAAAGACAAGCAACTAGAGCACCTACTGAAGTACCTACAGTACCACCTGCACTACCGTATGCAATAGTTATCTTTACTAAGAAAAATGCACATGTTAAGCTTACTAATATATTAATAACCTGTTCAAGTACTTGAGATACAGCGATTGCTGTCATACTACTTATACCTTGAAAATATCCTCTATATGAAGAAAGTACAGATGTTACAAATATACTTGGTGCAAGCATCATTATTCCATAAGAAGCTTCTGGATTTCCTATCATATTTCCTATTGGAAATGCAAGAAGCATAAGTAAAACGGCAATTATCCCTCCTACCAAAGCAAGTATCATCTTTGAAATTTTTAACGTTCTTATGGCATCTTCATGTTTTCCAAGAGCTGAAAGCTCTGCAACAACTTTTGCTATTGCCGGCTGTGTACCAAGATTGGTCACAGCATATGCAAATAAAAATACTTCGTAACAGTTTTGATATATCCCATATCCACTAAGTCCAAGAATTCTCTGAAGTATAGGAATATAAAAAACTGATATAATTTTACTTACAAGACCTGCTATTGAAAGTATCAGGAATCCCTTATTTGAGGACGACTTTTCTTCCACTAGTGTACCTCCTATCTAAACGTCACTTTAAATACATCTTGTTTAATTTTTTTGAATAGTGGAGGTAAAGCTACTGCTATTGTTTTATTATCTAAATATTCTAGCTTACCTTTTATTTTTCTAAAATTAAGTTTATATGCATATAAATACTGATAATTTAAGCCATATTTATTTTCAAAAAATGAATTAAGCTGTTTATCTCCATATTTGTTATCACCAATGATTGGTGCTCCAAGATATGATAGATGTGCTCTTATCTGATGGCTTCTTCCTGTAATAAGATTAACTTCTACCAACGAATAAGCTCCGTTAGTTTCAACAGTCTTAACTTCCATTGCTATTTTCTTAGCACCATTAACTGGTTTTTCATAAATCTTTGAAATATTAGTTTCAGGATTTTTTAGTATATATGCTTCTTTTAGTCCATCTTTAACTTTTCCTTTAGTTAAAGCATAATAATATTTCTTTATTTCATCTTCTCTAATTGCTTCATTAATACACTTTAAACCTTCAAAACTTTTTCCAAAAATAATCATTCCTGATGTATTTCTATCAAGTCTATTACATGGTGCTGGTGTAAATGTAACTTCTTTTTCTGGAAGATAATCACCCTTATCATTTAAATATGAAAGAACATAGTCTGTTAATGTTGGTTCTTCACTTTTACTATTATCAGAGTGAACTAATACTCCAGGCCATTTTTCAATTATAACTAAATTTTCATCTTCAAAACAGATTTTAATACGCTTTGGATCAACTTTTATGAATTTCTCAGTATTATCTTGCTTTTTGCTTTGTATGTATTTAATTTCAACTATATCTCCTTCTTCTAAGAAGTACTTTTCATTTTGTTTCTTACCATTAACTCTAATGTCTTTTTTTCTTAACGCCTTAAATATTGCACTTAATGGTACATCCTTTAATAATTTTCTTAAAAATTTATCCAGTCTTTGACCTGCTTCGTTTGGGCCTATTTCTATTCTCAAATAATATCACTCCTACTTTTTTCAGTTAAGCCATATCTCATAGTATTTATAAGTTTATAAATTGCGTATAAACTTTTCAGTTAACAGTGAACAGTTGCGGATAACTTTACTAACGTAAAACCTTTCAATATATGTCGGTAGATTTTGCTTAGTAAAATCAATGCAATAATATAATAAAAATCTGTAATATTTTTCACCTTTAACTGTTACTTGTTATTTGTTAACTGACAACTGAAACTTTTACACTGTATAAAAATTACTTCTCTACAATATAGCCTTTTGTTTATCTGTTACCTCTTAGCATTATCTAGTTTTTTTGCTTTATTGTCAATTCTATTAAGCTAACTTTAAAGATTCCATTATTTATTTAGATACTTAAATGCAGCTGTAGCTTGTATAGCAACACCTATTGGAAGCGCATCTTCATCAATGTTAAAAAGATCACTGTGAGCTGGTTGAAGTGTATCTTTTTCTGCATTTCCTGTTCCTAAGAAATAAAATGCTGAAGGTCTTTCCATTGCAAAATATGCAAAACTTTCCACACCCATCTTAGGGAATTTCTGCTCAATTACATTTTCACTTCCTATAATTTCTGCTGCAGACTCTCTTACAATATCAACATTTTCATCTGCATTATAAAGGCAAGGATAACTTTCTTCTATTATAATTTCAGCTTTAGCTCTAGACACTTCAGCAATTCCATTTACTATTTCTTTTAATCTTTCAATAGCAAAGGCTCTATCCTCTTTAGTCATAGTCCTTATTATTCCACTTAAAGTCGCTTCACCTGGAATAATATTCTGAGCTGTTCCTGCATGAATTGTTCCAACAGTTACTACTGCAGGGTTCACAGGATTAATTTCTCTACTTACTATAGTTTGAAGAGCTATAACTATATGACTTGCTATAACTACCGGATCTACAGTTGTATGAGGATATGCTCCATGTCCCCCTTGTGCAGTTATCTTTATTGAAAATGGATTTGATGCTGCATTAACAACACCCTTTTTGACCTTTATAGTTCCTATTTCAGTCTGCTCATCTACATGAAGTCCAAATATAGCATCAACATTTGGATTATCTAAAACACCTTCTTCTATCATTATTGGCGCTCCACCAGTAGTTTCTTCTGCTGGTTCAAATAATAGTTTTACTGTTCCTGAAAATTCATCCTTATGGTCATTTAAAAGCTTAGCTGCCCCCATAAGTATAGTCATATGTGCATCATGACCACATGCATGCATTTTGCCTGGTTCTTTTGAACTAAATTCACACTTTTTTCTATCCTGAATAGGAAGAGCATCCATATCTCCTCTTAATGCTACAACTTTATTATTACCATCTTTTGTTCCTTTTATAATCCCACAAATTCCAGTTTTTGCAGTTTCTATATAAGGAATTTCTAAACTATCTAAGTAATCCTTAATCACCTTTGAAGTTCTTGGGAGTTCAAATCCCACATCAGGATGTTCGTGAAAATTTCTTCTTATTGATATTAATTCATCCTTTATTGCTATTGCTTCATCTTTAAAATTAATCATTTATTTCACCCTTTCATTCAGTTAAAAATTCATAATTAATGCCCCTTATTATACATATTTTAAAAAATTCTATTTTAAACTCTCATCTTTTAACTATTTACTTTGTAACTGATTTAATTTTTCCAGTATATTTCTATAATATCACTATTTTTTATTGGATCTGTGTAAGCACATTTTTCTCCATTTATTTTTATTACAATACTTCCTTTTGGAACTGTAAGATCAAAATCTATATAATTAAAAATATCAACTATAACATATTCAGTTTTACCTTCCATAATTGTTTTCTTTCCATTTATCATTACAGTTATAGTTTCAAATTCTTCTTCATATCTAGCAGGCTCACTATTACTCAATTGAAGATCTTTTTCTAATTGTTTTACATCTCCAATACAGTTTCTTTTTCCTTCCTGTTCAACATCTGATGATATTTCTTCTTCAATTTCATTATTAGATACTGATGTTTCTTTTATATTATATTCCTCATAATAACTTTCTGAATTATTACCATCATTTATTGAAAAAATAACTTTTTCATCTATTTTTTTATTTTGCTCTTTATTTGCTTCATTTAAAATTTCTGTTTTATCAATATTTACACACTCTTTTTGAATATCTTTCTCAAGTTCTTCTGTATGTTCTTTAAATATTTTTTCTCCTTCTGATACTTCATATTCCTCATCTAATATGACACCATTTTGAAGAATATTTATATCTTCTTTTATGATATATTTTTTTATATCTTTTATTCTTGAAGGAAGAAATACTTCTACATTATCTCCATTCTTAATTATATATTCTAAATTTTCAATCTGTCCATTAACTAATGTAACAGGTTCAATGCTTATTATTTCATCGTCTATATATATAGACATAGAATTTATATTTCTTATATTTTCACATAGTTTAGGAGCTGCATCTTTTCCATTTTGGGCAAATTGAAGTTTTATATCATCCTTTTCTTCTACTTCATTTTCAAGGCCTGCTTCATTGCCGTTAATTGTTATTTTTGCATTTGTTCCATATTCTCCAAACACAATTCTTTTACATCCATTATATGTAAATCTAGTACTCTTACCATTTTTACTTATTAATAATGAAGGATTTATTCCTGCTTGAAGAAGTACATCCATAACAGTATGCTTATGTGAGTTAAACAAACTTACTGGTTCATCATTAAACATTACATCTATAAAATCATTACCAAGGCTTCTTATTGCCGTTAGAGCAATTCCAAGCACTGTTACTCCGGCAGAACCTAGTGTATTATCAGAAACACATTCAGTAACTGCTTTCCTATCTTTTATAGCAATTCTTTGTGCTGGAAGATTTAACTTTTCAGCTATTCCTTCTAGTATTCCCGGTGTATGAGCACCTCCACCAACTAAAAATACTGCACTAGGCGCTTTTCCTCCATTAAGTTCTAATATCTTTTTTGATATTTCATCACTTTCTTTGGAAACAATATTATTTATTGCTTTTAATACACTTTCAGAAGATACATTATTTTCAAGCCCCAGAACATCAGTATATGTTATTTCACTATTTCCTATAGATCTCTTAATAGTTTCTGCAGTATTAAAATCAACCAAATATTCTTGTACTATTGTTTCAGTAACTTCATCTCCCGCAATTGGAACCATACCATATGCAGATATAGTTTCCTTAGAACTTATTGCTATATCTGAAGTCCCTGCCCCTATATCAACTAAAGCTATATTTAAAAGTCTTAAGTTCTTTGGTATAGCTGCCTCCATAGCTGCTATTGGTTCTAATGTAAGATTAGTAACCTTTAATCCAACTTTATTCATAACAGCATATAATGAATCTACAACTGATCTTGGTAAGAATGTAGCAATTATTTCCCCTGCAATCTTTTCTCCTTTATGCCCAATTAAGTTTGAAATAAGAAATCCATTCAAGTAAAAATTCTTCACCGAATATCCTACACAGTATAATTTACCTTCTGTTGTTTTATTAATATCCTCTTCTGCTTTTTTAACAGCACTAAGTTCAAGACTTCTAACAAGCTCTTTATCAATTTCCTCATCATCATTGATTTCAATTTCAGCCCTTGCATCAACAGTTTTTAAAAATCTACCTGCAGCTGCAATAGATACATCTGTAAGCTTTATGCCAGTTTTCTCTTCTATTTCTGCCTTTACCTTATGTACTACTGATGCTACCAATCCAATGTCATGAATTTGTCCATCAACCATGGCCCTTTCTTCATGTTCCATGTACTTTTCGCATACAACTTCAAATTTTTTATCTCTTATTATCCCAACTGTTCCAATAATAGATCTTGTCCCTATATCTAATGAAAAAATTATATCTTTTTGATTAAAACCCTTTAATTCCATTTAAACACACCTTTATTGCTATTTTTTCTCTTTATTCTTTCATAAATCCATTTTAAATTATATATTATAAGACAAATTATATCAATTAATGTACCTTAATAATTAATATACAAAAACTTATATACTCCTACTACTCATACTTATTAATGCTAATTATTTCAGTAATCTTAACTTAATATTCCATATAAAAAAACTATTATAAAATAATTTTTCTTCATTTTATAATAGCTTTTTATAAAAACACTTATAAATATTATTGTATTTTTTCTGATACCTATTCTATGTCATATAACTAAATACTATACCCATACACCATTTGAATCGATAGTATATCCATTTACTACTGTGTCATGTGCCATCTTACCTGACTCAAGAAGGTAATACCATTTACCATTACTATCCTTATGCCATCCAGTTTTCATTTCTCCAGACAGATTTAAATAGTACCAATCACCCCCATCATTAATCCAGCCTGTTTGCATTTTTCCATCATTATTTAAATAGTACCAATTTCCATTATCATTAACCCATCCTAATGCATTAGTTCCATCTAAATTCTTATAGCTCCAGCTTCCATCCTCATTTTTTACCCATCCAGTTTGTACTACAGCTTCTGTTTCAACAGAAGTATTTTCAGAAGGTACAGCTTTTTCAGTTGCTGAATTATCTATAGCAGCTGTTGGTGTATTTAATACTGAATATATTTCATCATCTGTATTCCATGCTATCATACTATTCTCATCAAATACAGAAAGTCTATCCATTGAACTATCAACTTTATAAACAGTTTCAAGTTCTCCATTTGCATATTTCTTAATCTTTCCTTTAGAAAGCACCCAAAGGTTAGCATGTGCATCTATTGAAAAATCATCCATATCTTCATCTTTAATTTCATCAAAATCTTCATCTTCTTCAACTGCTTTTTTACTTCCACCATACACCTTATCTTTTACAGTTGTCATCTTATATTTTTTATATGATATTTCAGTATTATCAGTATCAGGTTTTACAATATAAATATTTTTATCTAGTATTCTTGCAGATACCTCTTCACCCGCCATAAAATCTTTTAATGTAGGAAGTATGGCATTAGCTTCATATGTTTCTACTTTCTTAGGAAGGTATGCTCCATCTTTTTTATCACCTTGTTCCATGCTTATCTTTTGTATATATACAGTTATTGCACCTTTTCCTATCAATAATTCAAGTTTCCTGTTATCTATATTTTCTAAAACATCACTATCTATCTCCATGTTTACATTCTCTGTAAGTTCTTTTAATCTATTATTATCAACTAACACAAATGCTCTATATATGTTACTTCCATCAACCAGCAATGACTTGCTTATTGGTATGCTTAACTCAGCATTATTCTCCTTATTATAATCTAATAAATCTTCATAAGTATCAAGCTTTACCTTATTTCCCTTTGCATCATGATAAATAATGTTTAAATCTTCGCTAGCATCTAAATAATCGCCATTTTCATCTATATATATAGTATAGTCTCTATCTTTATCTTGAGCTTTTGCTTCATACCATATCTTGCTATAACAGTTTACTGCAAGCTTTTCTGTAATGTTAAAATCTTCATCATCAACATCATTATACCTCTTTACTTTATCTAATACTTTATGTCTAAATTTATTTTCTAATCTACTAATTTTATCATCCTCAGAATCATCTTCTGCTTGACCAGTCATCATATTGAATAATATGTCGTCATCTTTAAAGTTGATATAATTCATTCCGTATTTTTCGCCTACTCCTGTAGCATCATCTATTAAAATATCACCTTTAGGAGTACTAAAATATGTCCCTGCTTCAGAATCATCTGCTTTACGCCCATCATATATATACATTCCATTTGCAAATGCTTGAGCATCATAAATAAGTCCATCTTTAGTTTCTAGTGCCTTAACTGATGCATTTGCAGCTGTCAAAGGTACAATACCACCAACCATTGCTCCACAAATTAATAATGAAGTAGTTCTATTAAATCTTATCATAAGTTTTTTCCTTTCGAATCAAATAGTTTTATACTCAAAGTATTGTATCATAATAACTTTCATATAGATATATGATTTAGAAAGTTTATAATTTTAATAAAATTACATTGATTTCAAATAATTTTTTTTATACTTCGAGTATAAAAATTGCTTTTTTGTTAATAACTCAACTTATTTTTTGAATGTTTTAGCTCTATTTCATAACTCAAATACATATTTTTATAAATTTAATCTAAACTTTTATACTTCAATTACCAAAAGCCATCAAATTGATTTATAAATCATTTGATGACTTCCTTACAGTATTATTTTATATAAAAATCAACTTATACCTTTTGTATAAGATTATTTTCAACAAGAACTTTCAAGCTAAAACTCCTGTCTACTCCATCACTAAACCTAATCTTAACCTTATCCTTATTGAGTTCTTCAATTACTCCCATTCCATAAGTTCTATGACTAACATTATTACCCTCTTCAAATCCATAAGTATCTACTGGAAGGTCATTAAGTTTTCCTTCTACTATAAATCTAGACACCTCTTTAAATTGACCTTTTCTATTTCTAGGTGAAAAAAGATAAAGTTCATCTATTGCTCTTGTCATGCCCACATAGAACAATCTTCTTTCCTCTTCAAGGTTAGTATCTTTACTTGATGAATGAGGTATAGTATCTTCGCTAATGTTCATTATAAAAACATTTTTAAATTCCATACCTTTTACACCATGTATTGTACTTAATATTACTCCTTCACGATCTTTTTTCTTTTTACTTTCTTCTATACTTTCTTTAACTTCATTTACATGCTTTAAAAATTCAAATATTGTCTTATATCCTTCTGCCGCAAGTTTAAATTCTTCTATTACATCTTCTAGGTCATCAAAACTTTGGTTAAACTTCTGTGCATAGTTTTTCAAATGATCTATATAACCAAGATCCATAACTATATAGGCTATTGCAGATGACAATGAAATCTTATTTAAATATTGAATATCTTTTTTCAAATCATCAAGCTTTTTCTTTTGAAATGGTTGTGTATCATCTTTTCCTATTAATATATCAAAAGGATTTTCATCTTTTGCATAATTTTTAACATAAATCAAACTTGTTTTACTCACATATCTAAATGGTCTGTTTATTATTTGAAAAAAACTTTCTCTATCATATTCATTTACAGCAAGTCTTAAATATGATAGAAGATCCTTACATATGAAATGTTCAAAAAAATTATATTCTCTATCTATAAGCGTAAATGGAATTTTTCTTTTTGTAAGTACATCTATAATAGTATTTGACTCCATATTCGTTCTATAAAGTACAGCATTATCTTCATATGGAATTCCCAATTTCTTTTCTTCACAGATTGTATCTACAATAATGTCTGCTTGGGCTTTTTCATTATATGGATTGAACCATTTTATTATCCCATCACTCTCTTTATTCCAATGTATTTCTTTATTATTTCTAGCTTTATTAAACTTTATCACATCTTTTGATTTATCTACTATATTTTTTCTACTTCTATAATTTATAGATAAATAATATTTCTTTCCGCCTTCAAACAGTTTATCAAAGCTCACCATATATTCTGGTTTTGATCCTCTAAATGAATAAATACATTGATCTTCATCTCCTACAGCAAATAAAGAATTATCATCACCATCATTTATCATTTTCAAGAAGTCTATTTGTATCTCATCACAATCTTGAAATTCATCTACAAGAATAAACTTAAATAATTTTCTGTATCCACTAAGCATCCTCTCATCATTTTGAAGCATCTTTAAAACTTCAAGGGCAAGGTCATCAAAATCCCATTTATTATACTGCTTTTTATATTCTTCATAAGTCTCAAGAG
>DPOH01000052.1 GCA_003539755.1 Clostridium sp. | reverse complement strand
AATTATTGGCAAGACTTAATAATGAAAAATGTAATAGTAAAAAATATAAATTAGTATGTAGCAAGGAAGCATTAATATATAGAATAAATAAAGACATAGAAAATAGAATACGAAATAAGGATGTGATAGAAAGAAAAGTGGCAAGGTGAAAGAACTATGAGAAAGAGGATACATACAAAATATATGTAAGTGAAATAAGTGAAGAAGAGGCAGCAGAAATTATTTATGGTTATATTAATAAATAAGACTTAAATTTACTTTAAATATAAGTTCATTTAATGGAGGTATTAAAAGTGGTAGGAATTTATTTTAGTGGTACAGGTAATACAAAGCATTGTATTGGTGAATTCATAAGAAAACTCGATGATTCAGCATCAATAATATCAATTGAAGAGCCAGAATCAATTGATGCAATAAAAGAAAATGATTTTATTGTCTTTGCATATCCTATCTACTTCAGTAGTCTGCCTAAGATTATAAGAGATTATATAAAAACTAATAAGGAAATTTTTCAAGGTAAAAAGATATTCATAATTGCAACAATGGGATTATTCAGTGGTGATGGTGCAGGATGTTCAGCTAGATTATTTAAGAAGTGTGGTGCTGAGATAATAGGAGGACTTCACTTGAAAATGCCTGACTGTATTGGTGATGAAAAAGCACTAAAGAAGTCGCTTGAACAGAACAAAGAGATTGTTAAAAATGCAGAAAATAAGATTTGCCAAGCAGTAGAAAAGCTTAAAAATAAACAGCCTACCAAAGAAGGAATTAACATTATTTATCATGCAGCAGGATTGTTTGGTCAGAGATTGTGGTTTTACAATAAAACCAGAAATTATAGTGATAAATTAAAAATAGATAAGTCAAAGTGCATAGGATGTGGTCTTTGCAGTAGCCTATGCCCAATGGATAATATTGAAATCATTGATAAAAAAGCTGAACCTAAAGAAAAATGTACAATGTGCTACAGATGTATAAGCAATTGTCCAAAACAAGCAATTACTTTGATTGGAAAGAAAGTATATGAGCAGTGCAAGAGTGAAAGATATTTAGATACAAGATAATTAAGAGGTGGTACTCAAAATGAAAAAATTAAATAAAAGAACAATTATGATTTTTCCACAGTTTGATAATATACATGAAATAGAGCATATAAGAGAAAAATATGATCCTTTATTTTATCATGTAAGGCCACACATTACATTAGTGTTTTCTTTTGAAAGTGATATTATAGCAGAAGAATTGGAAATGCATATAAAATCAGTTCTTAAAGATATAAAACATTTTGAATTAACCATGAATAAAGTAATAAAGATAGATAATTCTTTAGGAAAATACTTGTTTTTATTGCCAGCAGAAGGTACTGAATATATAAAGAAGATTAGTTCTAAGTTATATACAGGTATTCTAGAAAATTATAAACCCAATTGGCTGAATGATAATACTTATATGCCTCATATGACAATAGGATGCTTCAAAACAAGTGAGGATTTAAATAAAGCATATGAAGAGGTTAGTACTTTAAACTATAACTTTATTACAACAGTTACAAAGATATGTGCTGAAATAATTGATGAAAATGAAGATTCTATTGTAGATATTGAAGTTGAACTTAACTAATAGTGATTATTAAACTAAATTTATATTAATTAAGTCCAGATGATTTTGTATTCTACCTAAAAAATTTAAAATTGCTGTATAAAACTCAAATTGTTCCCAAATGTTTTTACAAATAAAAGCATAACTTTTAATTATTCCAGGGGTAATGGTAGCTATTAGTTATTCAATGGCATATTTTATTTGGATAGATAATCCTGATATTAAGATAAGACAAGCTATAAATAGAAGTAAAGAACTAACCAGTGGTCATAAAATGGAAATATTCAAATTGTATTTAAGTTTCATAGGATGGGGTATATTAGTACTAGCGCCTGTATTTATAATTAATATCTGGTTTCCACAATTATTCTATTCTGTATTAACTTTAGGATGTATAATTTTAATGCCTTACATAAATGTATCACTTGCTACTATGTATAATAAATTAACTGGATCAAATAATTAATATGCTGAAAAAATATTTTATTTTTATAATGAAGTAAATTATTGCGTTGCCAAAAGTGGTGGCGCTTTTTTTACAGTAAAATGTAGGATTTTAAAATGCTAAACTTACGTTATGCTAAAAGGATTTGAAACATATATACGATATATGCATATATTACTGTTTTAATAGTATAAACCGCTGTTTTCAAAAAGTGTTGTTTATTAATTAGCTGTTTATGAAAGATATAAAATTTGATATGATCTAATGTAAAAAAATATATATTACAAGACAAGTTCTGATTTTTTAATATTACTTGTTTTTATAAATCCAAAAAATTTTACTAGTGAATATGACATATCCATAGATTTAAAGCAATAATCTAGATTAAATAATATAAAATAAGCTAGATAGCTTTCTAAATATTTTGTGGCTATCCCTAAAAATTTGCAAAACCAGGATGATATTTTCATTGAAATATGGTTGATTTTATCGTCAATAGATCTAGGTTTGTTTCTCCATCTTTTGTTAGCTTTATTGTTATATCTTTCGCTTACGGCCCTTAAGAAACGATTCCACCCATTGGTAATGATTAATGATTTTTTATCTAGCCTGCTAATTATTTTATTTTTAAATTTGATTTTATCAAAACTGTGTCTGCTCAAAGGGGTTATTAACATTGTATCTTTACAATCTCTGGCTACAACTGCTGTTATAATCTTATTATTGAAGTAATAGCCTGTAAAATTTATTGTAGAATTCTCTCTTTTTTCTTGAAAATACACGGTATTAGCAGAGATATTTCCAACAAATTTTTCTGGGTTGATTCCATAATGGTGGGCTGATTTTAGAATATTTAATATTTTATGGCGCCAGTAAAAAGCTGTTGATAAATTAAGCTTTAATTCAGCAGCACACTGTCTCAATGTTTTTCTTTGTAAAAACAATTCTATGTATTTAACCCAGAGTTCAGGATCTTTTTTTGAATAATACCATAAGGAGTTGGTTGTATTGGAAAATGTTCGTCTACACTTGCTGCACATATATCTTTGTATTCCTTTATATTTGCCATGTTTAATAAAATGAGCATTATGGCAGTGAGGACAGCATTCAAATTTCTTATCTTTATATAAATCAACCTTTAGTAATTGGGGCATAAGCTTTTCTAAATTTTTATAATCAATATCATTTTGTATCAATTTTATTCACCTCATTGGAATATTTTTATTTGAAGTCTTGACACAAAGCATGAATAATATACAAAACAACACTTTTTGCAAACAGCGTCTGAGGCAACTTTTTTATATACATATTTATAGCATAGGGAAGTGAGAAATTTTAATATGTTAAATTAGAGTTGTGCTAGGAATTTTAGACAAGATAACATATTGGAAATTACAGTGAATAAGGAAGAGTGAAAAAGCTATCTTCATATATACTGTCTTGTATTTCAGCAGTTAGGGTATTCCTATTGTTGTTGTAAAATTTCTTGTAATGTAAAGATAGACATGATATATTAAATCTTATATGGTAAAAATGTATTTTTATTGCATAATATGTAAACTAAAATAAGGGTTATATTAATAAAAATAACTATGGGGATCAATAAGATGAATGAAGAAGATGCAATTAGAGTTATTAAAGAAATAAGAAATTCAAGTGTCGTAATTACTGTACTTTATTTTATATTTTTTGTTATAGTGCCAATAAAGTCTTTTGGTACAGATATATTTGTTTGTGATGTTATTCCAATGATAGTTATGTTAGTAATATTTAATGGGTTAGCTTTTGGAGTATATAGATATAGAAGTAGGGGATGTGCAATAGTATTATTTTTATTATTTATATATTTCCTTAAATTATTTTTCAAAAAGAATCAAATAACCCACTAAATGATAGGTATTTGATTCTTTTCTTTTTGGGCTAAAATTAATTAATTTTTAAGCTTATTTAATAATCATTTATGTGTATAATTCCATGAATTTTTTTGGGGAAAGTCCAAATTCTTCCTTAAATGACTTTAAAAAATTGGCATAGCTGTTAAAACCACTTGCAATAAAAGCTTCTTCAATAGAGTTTCCAGAAGTTAAAGTTATTCTTGCAATAATTAGTCTTTTCTTAATTATGTATTGATGAATAGAAAAACCTACAAATTGTTTAAATTGACGGCTTAAATGATATTTACTTATATAAAATTTATTTGCCAATGTATCAAGGGATAAATCTTCACATAAATTTTCATTTATATAATTAACAACATTATTTATTTTAGAATTGTACTTAATATCATTTTCAATATTATTTTTACTTAATGTATGAAAATATGCTTTGTTTAAATATATAAGTAGTTCTGTTAAATATATTTTTTTTAAAAGATCATCACCATAATTTAAATCAGCATATGATATTTCAAGTTTTTTATAAATTGAATTAATTATCTGAAATAAAGTTACATCAGTACGTATTAAGTTATGCTTACTTTTGGTAAGATCATTGAAACATAGTGCTAGATTTGTTTTGTCAGAGTTTATAGATTTCAGATAATTAGGATTAATCCAGAGAACATAGCGTTCATACTTAGTACTATTGTCAATAATTGGCTTATGTAATTCCTTGTTATTGGTGATTACAATATCATTTGGCTTTAGGGTATATGTTTTTCCTTCAATTATATACTTGACTTTTCCTGATATGAAAAAAAGTATTTCATAAAAATCATGATTATGATATTCAACATTTATAGGATAATCATTACTGTAATGAAAAAATTCAAAATCTGAAGTATTCATG
>DPOH01000009.1:2158-2726 GCA_003539755.1 Clostridium sp. | reverse complement strand
GTATTAAAAAAAGATAGAAATGTATATAAATCAATAGATATAAACAGTTTTATTAATGAAATAGAGGGGGAAGAAGATGCAATTTGATGCTATTAAAGTAAAAAATTCAAGTAGTAAAGATAAATCAAGAAAAAATAGAAAAATTGAAAAAGAAATTAATAAAATAAATAAAGTTTATCCAATAGTAGGGGTAACAGATGAAGGATATATAAAAACAAAAATAGGATTATATGAAGCCGTATTTGAAATATTTGACGTAAGGAAATATGACCTTTTTTTATTGGATAATTCGGAGATCGACTTTGTTACTGAAAATAATTGGAGGATGCAAAAATTATATCCATATCCATTAAAAGAAGTATATATGAACTTTCAAGAAGAAAATAAAGAGCAACAAAAATATTTTAAATATAAGATTGATAAAACAGAATCTATAAGTCAATTAGAAGTGCTAAATAATGAACTTGAAAAACTTAAATTTATTGAAAAAACATATGAAATGAGAGATACATATTTATTTGTGTTTGGAGATAATGAATCAGACTTAAATAAAAAAATTGATATTTTA
>DPOH01000009.1:0-2081 GCA_003539755.1 Clostridium sp. | reverse complement strand
AAATAAAAAAATTGATATTTTATATAGGTTTGATAATTTTTTAGAACTAAAAAAAACATCTGTAGATAAAAAGAAAAAGATAATAGACAAACTAAACAATAGAGATTAGGGGGTAATATATTCATGGATTTAAACAAGGATTTAATGTTTATAAATGATACTCAACCTATGGGGGGAATTTCATTTAAAGATGAATTCTATAATAGAAAAGGTGATGGCTACGAAGCCTGTTTACATATTTATCGCTTTCCAAATGTTCTTACTACATTTTGGCTAGATAGAATAACTAGCTTAGAAAATACTATTGTAACAGTAGATACTTTTACTTCACAAGATATAGAGTATGGAGAGAAAATAAAAAACTCAACAGAAGAGATGCGACAAAGGATGCATAGTGCGCAAAATACAAGTGAAGCAGATATTGCAAGCGTGGAATATGATACATTAAGAGCTTTAGGATATGCTTTAAATAAAGAAGGAGAAGTAATAAAAAAAATTCATGTAAGAATATTTGTAAGTGCTAAAACTCAACTAGAATTAGAAACTAGAATTAGTGAAATAAAGAAAGAGATAGATAGTGATGGATATAAAAGTATTGTTTACTTAGATGAACAAAAAGAAGAGTGGCAATCTAAATTTCTAGATTATAAAACTCAAAGTAATCTACCAAATAAAAGAGAAGGAAATGACCTTCCATCCGAAGCAATAGGACTAGGATTCGCACATAATCAAACAAGCCTTAAAGACCCTACAGGAGCATATTATGGATATACAAGAACAAGGGGGACTGTATATTGGGATATATTCCATAAAACAGCAAAAAGGTTATATTATAATTTATTTGTATCAGGTGATATGGGTTCAGGGAAATCTACTTTATTAAAAAGGCTTCTAAGAGATAATGCTTCTAAAGGAAATTTCATTAGAGGATTTGATAAATCAGGAGAATTTTTCTCGGTTATCAAGGATCAGGGAGGAAAGACTATAAATTTAGATGGGACAAGCGGAAGAATAAATTTATTACAAGTGTTTCCTACAGTTACAAAAGAAGGAGAAAACGAAGTAGATGTTGACGAATCTGCTTCATTTAGACAACATGTATCAAAATTAAATATGTGCTATAGGATATTAAATCCTAATTGTTCTGATTCAGAACACCAACAATTTGATGAATTAGTATATGATTTTTATGTATCAAAAGACCTATGGGATTATTCAGGAACTAAAAGTATTACTAATTTAAAAGTAGAAGATTATCCAATACTTTCAGATTTTTATGAGTATTGTGTTTCAAGATATAATGCTGAAAAAGATGAAAGATTTAAAGGAAGAATCGGAGATATTTCTAAATCTATTGGTAACTTAGTTAGACAATACAGTGATATGTTTAATGGTATTACAACTATACCTGATCTTGGAAATGAACAAATAGTTTTCTATGATATAGGTAATCTTTCACAATTAAAATCTGAAATATTTGATATTCAAGTATTTAATGCTTTAACTCAAATTTGGGCTAATATGATGGTACTTGGAAGAAAAGAAAAGGAAGCATATGACAATGGATTAAAACATTGGTGGGATATAAAAAGATTTTTAGTAATGGTTGATGAATGTCATAATATATTAAATATACAAAAGGCATTTTCAGCAGATTATTTCGTAACATTTATGTCCGAAGCAAGAAAGTTTTTCGGTGGTTTAGTGTTAGCTACACAACGTTTAGAGCGTATGTTTCCTAAAGCCACTAATGTTTCAGACCCTAAAATGGTGCTAGCGGCTAACAAGTTATCTGAAATATTTGGACTAACCCAATATAAAGCAATATTTAAACAAGACCAAACTTCTATGGATTTAATTAAAGATATTTTCGGAAAACAAATGACCGAAAATGAATATTCAATCATACCTAATTTTAATCAAGGTGATTGCCTACTTTCTATTTCAGGAGATAAAAATCTAGTGATGCACTTTGAGGTAACGGAAGAAGAATTGAAGTTATTTAAAGGTGGTGCATAAGATGAAAAAAGATAATTTAAAAAGAGAGAAAAAGATATATTTTTTGATAGTATCAGTATTTG
>DPOH01000128.1 GCA_003539755.1 Clostridium sp. | reverse complement strand
GTTCCTGCCATTAATAATGTAACAATAATTAATTCGCTCATTCCTGAAATACCATTAGCCATAGACTGACATAAGCTTATTATATCAAATGCTCCATAATATATGCCTATTCCTCCTGCCAAAATTATTCCTAAAACAAGTATTAATACAACATTCATTCCACATAATGCTGAAATAATTACAACTAAATAAGGAATTATTTTTATTAAACTAAATTCAAGCTGTTCCATAACTGCGGCTCCTGAATTCAAAGTAATAGCCCAAAAAATTATTGTAGTTAAAATAGCTGCCGGAAGAACAATTCTAAAATTCATTCTAAATTTGTCCTTCATATCACAGCCTTGAGTTCTTGTTGCTGCTATTGTTGTATCTGAAATAATTGATAAATTATCTCCAAACATTGCACCACTTACAACTGCTCCTACTGCAATAGCTAAAAGAACTCCTGTCTTTTCTGATACTGCTGTTGCAATAGGTACTAGTGCAACTATTGTTCCAACAGATGTACCTACTGACAAAGCAATAAAACATGCTATTAAAAATAATCCTACAACAAGCAGTCCACTTGGTAGTATAGACAATCCAAGATTTACTGTTGAATCAACTGCTCCCATATCCTTTGCTACTTGAGCAAATGCTCCTGCTAAAATAAATATTAACACCATTAAAATAACATTATTTTCACCTGCTCCAGTGCAGAATATATCTAATTTTTCATTTAATGATTTATTTCTATTCATTATAAGTGCAGTAATTGCTGATGCCGAAAAAGGTATTATAACAGATACTGCATACATGTCACCGGCTATTGCTGAAATACTTATGTATACAATTAAGAATACAAGTAACGGAAGCAATGCCTTTAAACTTCCTTCTTTTTTCATTATTCGTCTCCTCTTTATCTTATTATTCACTGTATTACTTATATTATCGTACATTTTTAGTATTTTTTCATAAAAATATTTATTTTTTTATTATTTTTATCGAAAATCATACTTATTATAAACAATCTACAATTTTTATAATTATAAATTATATTTTTATATATTTACAAATGAATCCAAGTATAAAAAACTTCACATATGTGAAGCTTTTTATACTTATAATTTTTATTTATTTTTTAATATTTCACCAATATCCTCATGAGTAAATTCATATTTCTTGTTACAGAAATTACATACCACTTCTTCAGTTTTTCCATCATCATATAATTCTTGAAGATCATCTTTACCTATTGATATTAATGCTTTTTCTACTCTTTCTCTTGAACAATCACATCTATATGCAGGTTCTACAGATTCTAATATCTTTAAATCCATTCCTTCGAATATGTATTCTAATATTTCTTCTATAGTTTTTCCTTCACTTATTAATGTAGTTATTGGTGGTATTTCTTGAAGTCTATAAGTAATAGCATCTGCAAGAAGTTCATCTGCACCTGGAAGCATTTGAATTATAAATCCTCCTGCTGCCTTTATAGATAAATCTCTATCTACTAAAACTCCTAATGCTACAGCTGATGGAGTTTGTTCTGAAACTGTGAAGTAATAAGCAAAATCTTCTGCAATTTCACCAGTTTGAATTTTTACCTGTCCTACATATGGATCTCTTAATCCTAAATCCTTTATAACATAAAGCATACCATCTGTACCAACAGCTCCACCTACATCTAATTTTCCCTTTTCATTTAATGGTCTATCTATGTATGGATTTCCTATAACACCTTTAACAATACCATTTTCATGAGCAGTTACTGTTATTCCATTAATTTCTCCGCCACCATTTATCTTTAATGTAAGAACTTCTTTTTCACTTTTTAATGTAGTTCCCATTAATGCTCCAGCTGTAAGCATTCTTCCAAATGCAGCTGATGCTACTGGAGTAGTATCATGAAGTTTAGCTCCTTCATTTACTAAATTAGTAGTAATACCTGCTATAATTCTAACCATATCATTTTTAGCTGTCGCTCTTACTATCTTATCTTGCATGTATATCATCTCCTAATAATAATTTCATGTTAATATAACTAATTATAAATAATATAATGTATTTTACAACAACAATTATATTATTTAGCAATCATTCATTTTAAATGATTATTTCTTTACAATATATAAAATTCTTTCCGTATCTTCTTTTACTTTGTCATCAGTATATCCTGCAAATTTGCCTAAAAGCTTAAACCCACATTCTTCTAAAGCTTGTTCTATATTTTCCTCTGTATATGCTCTTTCAAAGTGTTCTTCTTCAAATCTTTCATATAAGCCATTATTTTGCTTTACAAAAAACGTAAGGAACATATTTAGTATTTCATCTTCAAAGGTATTTTCCCAAGTATAAAAAATATCTTCTGTACTATATGTATAGATATTATTTCCCATAACTTCTGAAAGTTTATAATATGAGTTAATATCAAAAATAAATATTCCATCATCTTTTAAATGCTCATTAACTTTTTTGAAGTATGATAATAAATCTTCATCTTCTGTAACATAGTTTGTTGAATCTAAAACAGATGTGATGAGATCAAACTTTCTGTTTAAGCTTAATTCACACATATCTTGACATATAACCTTAGCTTTAACTCTGTGCGCTTTAAATTTTTCAAATGCAATGTTAAGCATATCATCAGATAAGTCTACTGCATAAGTACTTTTGAAATGCTTACATACTTCTATTGCCACATTACCAGTACCACATGCTAAATCTAAGTAATCATCAAAATTTATGTTGTTTTCCTTACATATATTAATAACCTTTTCTGCAACCTTTTCATAATTTATATCTTCATGAATTAAGTCATCATATATATTTGCAAATTCACCATATGCCATGTACTTTACCACGCCCTTAATATGTACTTTTAATTTATATTACATTATATATTATCTCTTAAACTTAACTTAGTCAAATATTTTAATATACATTAAATAAAGGACAGTGCAAATTACTAGTTTTTATCTTTATCTACTCTTCCCAATATTTCATTGTTTGAAGGCATCTTTAAAAGCTTTTTACGCTTTGTCATAAGACCTCCTATTCTTCCCGTTTCTTCAGCTGAAAGACCTCCCCAGCCTTCCCTTTTTACTTTCTCACTTAATCCCAGCTCTTCTGCTATTTCATACTTCATCTTTTCTCGTGCCTTTTCAGCTTCTGTAAGCTCTTTATTTCCCTTTAACTTAGACTTAATTATCTTTTTTAATGGAGTATTGCCCATATTTAATCACTCTTTCTTTTTTAATATACTATCAATTATTTTTATTATCTCCAATTAATAATTTAGTATTCTGAATTTATTTACAGTTGATTTTTTCTTATATTTAGATTAGTTACTTGATATTTCTTAAATATTTATCTATAGTTATTGTATATACTATTACTTGTCATAATGTATCTTATAAAGCTATATTTATAAGTAATAGATGTATTCATAATTAAAATTTTAAGGGGGGCTATAATAAAATTTGGGGGACACTGCACATTTATACATGCTTAGCTGATTTTTAACTTTATAAAGCAGCATTAATATTTAGAAACACTAAGCCTATTTATGTATATGATAATAATAGGTATATGCTCTATAAATTATTAAAAAACAGTCAGGCATGAAATTAATAGTTATATTGGAGGAATTAAAATGTCAATATTTGAAGGTTCTGGTGTTGCATTAGTGACGCCTTTTAATGAAAATGGTGTTAATTTTGAAAGGCTAAGAACTTTATTAGAGTGGCATATTGAACAAGGCACAGATGCAATAATAATCTGTGGAACAACTGGTGAAGCTACTACAATGACAGAAAAAGAAAAGAAGGAAACAATTAAATTTACAGTTGATGTAGTTAATAAAAGAATTCCTGTAATTGCAGGAACAGGTTCTAACAACACTTCTTCTGCCATAGAAATGAGTAAATATGCTGAAAGTGTTGGAGTTGATGGATTACTTGTAATAACTCCATATTATAATAAGACTACACAAAAGGGACTTGTAAAGCATTTTGAAGCTATTAACAATGAAGTAAAAACTCCTATAATACTTTATAATATACCTTCAAGAACAGGTGTAAATATTAAACCATCTACACTTGTTGAAATTGCTAAATTAAATAACGTTGTAGCAATTAAAGAAGCCAGTGGAGATATAAGCCAAATTGCTGAAATCAAAGCCTTACTTAGAGATTCTATTGATATCTACTCAGGTAATGATGATCAGACAGTTGCTATAATGTCACTTGGTGGAAAAGGAGTTATTTCTGTTTTAGCTAATGTAATTCCAGCAGAAGTTCATAAAATGACTAAAGACTGCTTAGAAGGTAATTTTCAAGATGCTCTTAACATTCAGCTTGATACTTTAGCTTTATCAAATACTTTATTCATAGAAACAAATCCTATTCCTGTAAAAACAGCTATGAATCTTATGGGAATGGAAGTTGGACCATTAAGACTTCCACTTTGCGAAATGGAAGATAAAAATGAAAATGCATTAAAGGATGTATTAAAAGCAAATAAATTAATGTAAGGTGATATAGATATGATTAGAATAGTTTTAAATGGCTGCGGTGGTAAGATGGGTAAAATGGTTACTGAATGCGCCAAAAATTTTAAAAATGTAGAAATCGTTGCTGGTATTGATAAATTTGGATGTGACTCTTCATACCCAGTATTTAAATCTACAGATGAATTAAATGTTGAATATGATGTATTATTAGACTTTTCAAGAGCTGATGCCTTAAATGACCTATTAGCACTAACTGAAAAGACTAAAAAACCATTAGTAATATGCTCAACTGGTTTCTCAGATGAACAAGTAGAATTAATAAAAGAAAAGAGCAAAACTCTTCCTTTATTTAGATCAGGAAACATGTCTGTTGGAATCAACTTAATTAATGCATTACTTAGAAAAGTTGCACCAATACTTTATGGAAATTATGATATTGAAATAATTGAAAAACACCACAATCAAAAGGTAGATGCTCCAAGTGGTACTGCACTATTACTTGCTGATACAATTAAAGATTCTCTTAAAGATGAAACTAAGTATGTTTACGGAAGACAAGGTCATGCTAAGAGAGAAGAAAATGAAATTGGTATCCACGCAGTAAGAGGTGGTGGAATAGTTGGAGATCATGATGTAATCTTTGCTGGAACTGGTGAAGTAATTGAACTTAACCATAAAGCAATATCTAGAGAAGTATTTGCTGTAGGTGCATTAAAAGCATGTGAATTCATGGGAACAGTAACTGAACCAGGATTATATGATATGGATGATGTCATAAACCTTAATATCTAATTTTGATTAATCAAAATAAGCTTCAATAAGAATCACTATCCTGATTTTTATTTTGAAGCTTATTTTTTATTCTCAAAAAACCTAGAATTTGTCCTAAAGAATTTATATTAATTACCCCAAATTCCCTCTCCTAATTTTCATATAATCAAAAAAGACCACAAGTTATTACACTTGTGATCTTAAACTAAAGTTTATTATTCTATTCTTAATTTAATAAACTATTTTGTTTTTTCGTTAGTAACTTTATCAAAGAAGTAGAATCCTAAGTTAGTTATTCTTAAGCCTTTAACATTGCTATTCATACCTACTGCTTTAGTATAGTAGTAAAGTGGAATTACAGGCATATCTTCCATTAATTGATCTTCTGCTTGATGTAATAAGTCTAATCTCTTATTTGTATCTGTTTCAACCTTTGCAGCATCAACTAAAGCATCAAATTTATCACTTGCATAACCGCAGTTATTTTGACCTGATACTTGTTCAAGCATATCAAGGAATGTCATTGGATCTGAGTAATCACCTAACCATCCATCTCTAGCAATTTGGTATTGTTTATTATTTCTAGTTTGTTGGAATACTTTCCATTCTTGACTTTGAAGTTCTACATTAATACCTAAATTATTTTTCCACATATCTTGTATAGCTTGAGCCATATTACCATGTCCCGATTCTGGATTAAATAATAATACTAATGAAGGGAATCCTTGTCCATCTGGATATCCTGCTTCTGCTAATAATTTCTTAGCTTGTTCAACATCACCTTTTGCTGGAAAATATTCTTTTCCTGCAAATTCATTTCCATTTTCATCTTTAATTCCTGTAGAAACGAAAGCTGTTGCTGGTGTTTGTTCGCCCTTTGTAACATTTTCAACTATAGATACTCTATCAATTGCTAAGTTTAATGCTTTTCTTACTCTAGCATCACTTAAAGCTTTAGCTGCTTCTGGATTAAAATCTTCAGCTTTTTCAGATACATTAACTGAATAGAAATATGTTCCAATTTGTGGATGTATTGTTACTAACCCTTCTTTAACTCCACTTTGAATTTCTGATAATGGAACTAAATCAGTAACATCAAATTGACCAGTTTTTAAGTTTGCCCAAGATGAAGTATCTTGTGTAGCAAATTTAACATTTAATTTATCAAGAGTAACTTGATCCTTATTATAATAAGTATCATTCTTTTCTAATGTACAACCATCTTTAATCTTGTAATCAGTTAATTTAAATGCTCCATTAGAAACATAAGTTTTAGGGTCATTTGTCCAGTTAGGATTTCCTTCAACTACACTTTGATCTACTGGGAAGTAGCATGGGAATGCAGTTAAATCTAAGAAATAAGGACATGGTGCAATTAATGTAACTTTTAATGTCTTATCATCTATTGCTTTAACCCCAACTTCATCTTCTTTAGCTTTAATTTCTTCTGGTGTACCTTTAGCTGCATTATATTCTTTTGCACCCTTTAAATACATCATTTGATATGCATATTCTGCTGCAGTTTCTGGATTTAATACTCTTTTCCAAGCATATTCAAAGTCGCTTGCTTTTACTGGATTTCCATTTGTCCATTTTGCATCACTTCTTAAATGGAAAGTATATTCTGTTTTATCATCAGATAAATCATAACTTTCTGCTACTGCTGGTTGTGGCTTTCCATTTTCGTCTAACTTATAAAGCCCATCAAAGCAGTTTGAAATTAATGTACCAGCATCTACTGCTTGGTTTAAAGCTGGATCTATTGTTTTTGGATCTGCCCCTAAGTTAAAAGTTATTTCCTGTATACCTGGTGTACTTCCAGAGCTTGAATTTTTAGAAGCCCCACAACCAGTTAATGTTGCCATTGCTAATGATGCAGCCATAACGACAGCACATAGCTTTCTGATTTTACTATTTTTCATTATAAATTCCCCCTTTTTATTTAATTGCAGCTATTAAATATATTTTCGCTAACAATTTAACTATATAGATGGTTTTATATATCAATATATAATCCCCTATTAAACAAATATTTTGAATTTCACTAATTAATATTAATAAACCTTTAATTCCTACTTTTATTAGTCAAATAAATGACATGCTACAAAATGTCCAGGTTTTACTTCCTTTAATTCTGGATCTACTTCACCACAGATTGGCTTAGCACATCTACATCTACCTTTAAATCTACATCCTGGTGGTGGATCTATAGGTGATGGTATATCCCCTTCAAGAACTATTCTTTTATTCTTTTTCGCTTCATCTGGATCTGGTATTGGAACAGCTGATAAAAGTGCCTGTGTATATGGATGAAGTGCTTCACTATATACCTCATTACTTCCTCCTAGTTCAACCATTCTTCCTAAATACATAACTCCAATTTTAGTTGAAATATGTTTAACCATTGAAAGGTCATGAGCAATAAATAAATATGTTAGTCCTAACTCTTCCTGTAACTCTTCAAGCATATTTATAACCTGTGCTTGAATAGATACATCAAGTGCTGAAATAGGTTCATCACAAACTATTAAATCTGGTTCAACAGCTAATGCTCTTGCAATACCAATTCTTTGTCTTTGACCACCTGAAAACTCATGTGGATATCTATTTATGTGGTCAGGCATAAGTCCAACCCTTGCTAAGAGAGTTTGTATTCTTTTAGTTCTTTCTTCTCCTACAAATAATTTATGAACATCAATTGCTTCACCAATAATATCACCAACTGTCATTCTTGGATCTAGCGAAGCATATGGATCTTGGAAAATCATCTGCAAATTCTTTCT
Organism: Clostridium sp.; assembly: GCA_003539755.1. Classification (GTDB taxonomy): domain Bacteria; phylum Bacillota; class Clostridia; order Clostridiales; family Clostridiaceae; genus Clostridium. Next base: position 19,921 of record DPOH01000128.1, on the reverse strand, counting down.
TAATGGAACCATTTGCTTTTCAGAATACTTAGTAATATCTTTTCCTTTAAAAATTATCTTTCCTGAAGTTGGTTCGTATAATTTTAATACTGTTCTTCCTGTTGTAGTCTTCCCACATCCAGATTCACCTACCAATCCTAAAGTTTCACCTCTCTTTAATGTGAATGAAACTTTATCAACTGCTTTAACGTAACTCTTTTTTCCAAACAGTCCTGATTTTGCAGGGAAGTACTTACAAAGATCTTTAACTTCCAGTATTACATCATTTTCTAGCTTTTCTTCATTATTCTTTTGCATTACTTGTCCCTCCCTATAGGTGATTCAACTTTAGGTGCATCTTCATGACATAACCAACATGCACATTTATGATTTTCTCCTACTTCAAATTGAGGAGGTTGTTTTTCTATACATATTTTCATTGCATAATCACATCTTGCTGCAAATGGACATCCAACTGGTGGTTTTAATAAATCTGGTGGTTGTCCTTCTATTGGCTTTAATTTTTCCTTAATATCAGCCTTTGGATTTGGAACACTAGCAAGTAGTCCCCATGTATATGGATGTTTTCCTCTATAGAAAATGTCTTCTGTTGTTCCTGTTTCAACGATTATTCCACCATACATTACATTAATTCTTGTACAAAGGTCTGCTACTACTCCTAAATCATGAGTTATAAGAATTATTGATGTATTTAATTTATTCTTTAAATCCTTCATTAAATCAAGTATTTGTGCTTGAATTGTAACATCAAGTGCTGTTGTAGGTTCATCAGCAATAATAAGTTTTGGCTTACAAATAAGACTCATTGCTATCATAGCTCTTTGTCTCATACCGCCTGAAAATTCATGAGGATATTGTTTCATTCTCTTTTCAGGACTTGGTATCCCTACTAATCCAAGCATTTCTATAGCTTCTTTTCTAGCTTGTTCTCTGCTCATTCCTTTATGTTTAAGTAAAGGTTCCATAAGCTGATCACCAATGGTGTATACTGGATTTAAAGATGTCATAGGATCTTGGAATATCATTCCGATATCATTTCCTCTGATACTATTCATTTCTGAATCTTTTACTTTTGAAATATCTTTACCATCAAAGATTATATCTCCATTGACTATCTTCCCATTACTATCTATAAGTCTCATTATGGACATCATAGTTACACTTTTACCACATCCAGACTCACCAACTATTCCTAAAGCTTCTCCTTGATTTAAATAAAATGATACTCCTCTTACTGAATGTACTTCTCCAACATTAGTTTTAAAGGAAGTTTCTAAATTTTTTACTTCTAATATCTTTTCCACAAACTCCAACTCCTATCTTTTGTTCTTAGGATCTAATGCATCACTTAATCCATCACTGAATAGATTGAATGCTAGGATTATTAAACAAATTGCAGCTGCTGGTGGAACTAATTGATATGGATAAGTGTATATAGAATTCATCGCATCATTTGCCAATGTTCCTAGAGAAGCAATTGGTGGTGTAAGTCCTAATCCTATGAAACTTAAAAATGCTTCTGTAAATACTGCTTCAGGTATTAATAATGTAAGTGTTACCATTATTGAACCTACACAGTTTGGTATAAGATGCTTTATTAAAATTTTGAAATTTGATACACCTAAAGATTTAGCTGCAAGTACAAATTCTTGTTGTTTTAATTGAAGAACATCTCCTCTTACTATTCTAGCCATGCTGATCCAATAAGAAATTGACAATGCTAAAATTATGGTACCGAGACCACTTCCACCTTCACCAGGCTTAGAAAGAATAGCCATAAAAATAATTACATATATAGTTAATGGTATAGAAGAAATAATATCTACTAATCTCATTAAGATATTATCTACTGTTCCGCCGAAATATCCTGCAATTCCTCCATAAGCTACACCAATAATTAAATTAATTACTGCTGCAACAACAGCTATAATTAAAGAATATCTAGCTCCAAAGAATACTCTTACGAAAATATCTCTTCCAAGTTGGTCTGTTCCAAACCAATGTTCACTTGAAGGACTTGAATTTGCCATACTTAAATCATTTAAGTCATATGTATAAGATGAAAAAATAGGCACAAATATTGCTGCAAGTACTATTGCTATAATTACTACAAGTCCTCCTATAGCCATCTTATTGCTCTTAAGTCTGTTCCAAACATCTTTCCAGTAACCAATACTTGGTCTTACTGCTACTTCAACTCTTTTTTCTTCAGCACTTAGAGGCGTAAATTTACTTTTATCTATCACTAACTTTTCCATTTTACGTTCCTCCTATTTATCTAACTTAATTCTTGGATCTATTAATACGTATAATAAATCTACAATAAATGCTAATACAACAAGCATTGTACAATAGAATGCTGTAACTCCAAGAAGCATTGAATAGTCTCTATTTGTTACTGATTGTACAAATTCATTACCTAAACCTGGTATTGCAAATATTTTTTCTATAATAAAGCTTCCTGTTAAAATACTTGCTATTAATGGTCCTATATAAGTGACAATAGGAATCATTGAGTTTCTAAGTGCGTGTTTAAATACTATTTTTCCTCTTCCAAGTCCCTTTGCCTTTGCTGTTCTTATATAATCTGATTTCAATACATCTAATAATTTATTTCTTGTTAATCTTGTAATAAATGCTGTTGATGCCATAGAAAGAGCAATTACAGGCATTACATAGTTTTCTGGTCCTGAAAGTCCAGTGGCAGGTAATAAATTAAATTGAACTGTTAATACATAAATAAGAACTGCACTGGTTACAAAGCTAGGAATTGTTATTCCCAATGTTACAACAAATATTATTAATGAATCTGCCCACTTTCCTTTTTTTAAGGCAGATATTATTCCTAATACTACTCCGACTAAAACAGATGTACATACACTAGCCAATCCAACTTTAGCAGATGCTGGAAATGAAGTTTTTATAGTATCTGTTACACTTCTTCCTGGGAATACCATTGATTCACCAAAATCTGCATGTAAAACATTTTTTAAATACATTGTGTATTGTTCACTAAGTGGTTTATCTATTCCATACTTAGCTTCCATATTTGCTTTCGCTTGAGCTGTTAATTTTTCACTATCAAATGGTCCACCTGGCATAAGTCTCATTAAGAAAAATGTCAATGTAATTACAACCCATATTGTTAGTACACTTGCTACTAGTCTTTTTCCAATATACTTTATCATATGATTTCTCCTCCATTTATATTTTAAACTTTTTACATTTTTAAACTTTTTTATACATATTACACCTTTTATTCTTTTTTGTCAAAATATAGATTTGACAACTCAACTTTTTTATCTTAATTTTTTTAATAATTTATCAAGAAAATCAATCTTTTTTTATCAACAATATAATTTCAAAGTTTTTGCAATCGTTTACATCTATACTTTACTATCTTTTCCCAAAAACACAAATGTATCTCACTCATATACATCTTTAATGTATTACATAATCTCTCCATATTTCACTAAACTATATTCAGATATTTTTTAATAATTAGTATGAATTTTTAACTATTATGATTTTTCATCAACTTTATTCCACCATATCTTATTATTAGATTTATGAATTTATATACTAAAAAATAAAAAACAAATATTATATTATAGAAATAAAAAAATCTCATGTATCTAAGTAATACATAAGATTTTTACAAATATTCTTTTTACTATATAAGAGAATACATTACTTTTATTCTCTTATTCTATGTCCAGTGTTTTCAATACAGCTTCTTATTTCAGAACTTGTTGCAGGACTATTATACATTACTTCAACGCTACCTCTAGCCATATCAACACATACATTATTTACTCCATCTATATTTTCAAGGGCATTTTTTATTTGAGTTTTCATATTTGAATTTCCTATTCCATCTACTAAATAATGATCTCTTTCCATACATACTCTTCCTTTCGTAATTAAATTACAAATATAGTATGTTCAAAAAAATTATTTTTTACCCTTTTTAACATATCATCAAGCTTTAAAATACTTTCACATTTTGCAAAAAATTTCTCTTATTAAATCCACTGCCTTTTGATATAGGAATAAAATTATCCACTATCATTCAAAATATTTATACTTCGAATCTCAACTATTTTTTTTATCATTTTCCTCCTCTGAACTTAATAAAAATTCATAATAATCAATTACGCTCTTTCTCTTTTCTTCAGTAAGCTTTGACAAATCAATATTGTCTTTACAGCTAGAATTATCTAAAACAATTACTTTCCTATTATCATATTCCTTCAGTTTTGCAAAGCAATATGTTGACATAGTACTTGTAAACATACTTATAAAACCTACCCCTGTAAACATAAGCATAATTGCTATTATCCTTCCCATTCTAGTAATTACTATAACATCTCCATATCCTACTGTAGTAACTGTCACTATACTCCACCACAGAGCATCTTCAAACTTACTTATGCCTTCATTTACATTAACTTCACATAAATACACTCCTATAGCTCCAAGCAGTGTAATAATAGTAATTATACTTAATGCATATATAAATCCATTGGTAAATAAGATTTCTTTTATATTAGATAATAATCTTATTATATAAGTTATAACCCTTATAAGCTTGAATGCATTTCCATATTTTAATGAGGATATATACATCAAAGGCATTATTGCAATCAAATCAATAATATTATATTTTAAAAATTTCTTTTTATCTTTACAGAATATGAATCTAATCACATAGTCGGCTACAAAAATCCAGTACACCATACAATCTAATATCCTTACAATTCCAGCATTCCTATTAGATAATCCTGTTGAATATCCAACCATAACTATTATAACTGCTATTATAGACATTATGCCTGCAAATACATCATAAATAAATTCTGTTTTTTCACTTTTAACAAATTCTAGATCCTTCATATTAAAATATCGCTCCAATTATAAAAATACTTCTCTTATCGATATTATCCAAAATTTTAATATTTACTCATAAATTATTTACAAATATAATTTTCTATAAAGTAAAAAGATGATTTCAGCATGAAAGCTTAAAATCATCTTTTTTATAATATTAATATCTATTTTATTAATATATCTTCTAGTTTTCTTTTAGGAACATGGTGTACTTTATTTTCATCTCTCCAGTACTTTATATCACCATCATCCTTAAGCTCATCTATAACAACTTCTTCTTTAGGATAACCTAATGCAATGACTAATTCTATGTCATATTTATCATCAAGCTTTAAATATTCCTTAAGGCCTTTTCTGTTTATATTAGCAATAATACATCCACCTAGTCCCTTTTCAACAGCTCCTAGAAGAATACTTTGAGCCGCAATTCCTTCATCTATAGATGAAATTGTTCCAAGACTGTTATCTTTAAGCATTATTATATATCCACTTGGTCTTTCCCCATCACAAGGTCCATTCCATTCTTTAAGATATCCTGCCCAGAATAAATTTTCAAAGATTTTAATATTTTCTTCTTTTCCATTAAAAATCATATATCTTAATCCTTGAATATTTCTTCCACTTGGACACAGTCTTGCAATATCTATTAACTCACATAAAGTTTCTCTAGATATCTCCCTATCTCCAAAAAATCTTCTATAAGATCTATTTTTAATTACAAGATCTTTAACCACAAAAATCCCCCTTTTCTAATTAAGTTAAAAAATCAGCTTACATTTTATAAGTTCTATTTAATTTTTTTATTTCCTTTTTCATTCTTTCACTTATATCTTTTGAAAGCTTATTAATTTTTTCATCTTTAGTATATTTATTTATAATTTCACATATACTTGCCATGTATTCATGATGTTTTTTAGATGAACATAAAAATATCTTATCTATATTATCCTCATTTCTATCTATCTGCAACTGCAATAACATACTTCCATATTTCTGATCATATTCTACAGCATATTTTTCTTCATTATTTTTATCTTTTATGGGCTCTTTTCTTATTTCATCCAACAATTCATTAAGCTCTGAATTACAATCCATAGAAGCCTTTATAAACTTCTTAGCTAAATTCATAACATCCCTATTATCTGTATATTTTATTATATTTTCACACATACATATTTCTATTTCATTATGATGAATTATCTGCTCTAAGAAGTCCATTCTTACATCACCATTTTTCTTCCAACACTTATTGCATTCTTTTAGTGATTCTAGAACTTCAGAATGATTATGTATAAATTCTGCCTTTTTTGAATCAGCTTCTGCAAAAGCATTAATAGATAGTGAAGTAAAAGTAATTATAGTTACAATAATACATAATAGTTTTTGTATAAACTTTTTCATAATATATTAATTCACTCCTTAAATAATAAATCAAATTTATTATTAGACTTACTTTTATGTTTTATACAAAAAGCTAAAATATAATATAAATAATCTATTTAACTTTACTACAATGTAAATTAATAAATTTATGCTTTACATAAAATCATTCAGTAAAAAATTTCAGCATAATAAAATTTCAAAAAAATAAAAAGCCATACACCATTCTTTTAGTTATATATGACTCTTTACATATATTCATTATTCTATTATATATACTGTAGTCTTCTTTCTTCCAAACTTAATTGTCTCTTCATGGGTGGGAAACCACACATCAATAATATATGTTCCATCTTCTTTGACTTTAACAGCTCCTCCTCTGTCTTCTACGTCAAAAATACCATCTGATTTATAGTATTCTAACTCTGGAATATATAGTTTACTTCCAAGTTTTATATTTGATGGTGCTGCAACAACACCTGTTCTTACCGTAGTTCCCATAGCAGTCTGATTCCCCCAGCTACCTGAACATTCTTCATCACTGCAATATGCTGTAAGTTCCACTTTTATAGGTGTTCCATTTATTTTAGAATTAGAACTTTCAACGGCTTCATCCTCCTGCACTTTTTCTGATTCTGATGCTTCTTGATTCTTTATATCTTCTTTAGAATCATCATTTAGTACAAGATTTAAATCAGCCGTTTTCACCATATCACCGCTTATATAATTTATTTCTTTTAACACAGCCAATTCTGCAGATTCATCTTCTACAATAGTATTCTTAATACTATTTGCATTATTTTCATTTATAGTCTTTGCTTGAACTATTACAAGTCTGTTTACAAGTATAGTACTACAAATTCCAAGTACCGCACATCCTTTAAATAAATACTGTTTAAAATTTTTCAAAAAACCACTCCTCGTTTACTTTAAGCATAAACATAATCTTATGCTTATTGTTCGTTTGCGATATGGCATGAGGCTATTATACGAGATAGATTTTATCATTTCAAAAGCAGTATTTTCATAATAAATAAAACTATTCTATAATATGAAATATTTATGTACTAGTCCAAGCAAGCTTACCATATTATTTACCACAAATCCAATAAATTTTCAGCAAATTTGTATTATTTTTTTATTGAACAATTCTAAAAATAGTGATTTATTTTTTTATATGTATTTAATTTTTTATAAGATAAATAACTGATTTTTTTCTTCCAAACTCTTTTACTTCTTCGTGTGTCTTAAGCCACACATCAATTATATATGTACCATCATCTTTTACTTTAACAGCTCCCCCTCTATCCTCTACATCAAATATACCATCTTCCTTATACCCCTTTAAATCTGGTATATATAGTCTGCTTCCCAAAGTTATCTGCTTAGGTGCAGCAACTACTCCTTTTCTTGTCTGAGTTTGCATAGCAGTTGCTGAACCCCAATTTTCCGAGCATATTTTACAATTACAATATGCAGTAAGTTCTGCTTTTATAGGCTCTAATTTATCTTCTGAAAGCTGTTTATATGGTGTATTCTTTTCCCTTTCTTCGTAAGTTTCATGAGGTGGTTTATCATCATATTCTTCAACGTAATGTTCATTTACATACCCTACTATATTATTGTTATAGTTAATGTTATACCATTCTCCCTTTTTATCTAATATTTTAAATGTCATACCTTCATAAAGCATATAAATAACTTCAGAATTTATATCTGCATCATTTCGTATGCATAAATTAGAATCAACATCAACTACTTGTCCATTTTCCTTCAAGTCAAACTTATGCTTATTCATAATCTCATTAAAGTATCCACTTTCATCTAATGTAAATTTCATATAGGCAGTAACCCCACCTGAAACCATTGCAGCACTTATATATACTGCACATACTGCCTTTGGTAATATAGACAATAAATCATTCCTTTCCTTTTAACTCCTTATAATATTTTCGAATGATTACAAATAAACATTAATTTTATAATTTATCAAAAATATACACTTTAAACAAGTTTATTTAAGCTCTATCTCTGCAAATACAGGATAATGATCTGAGGGATATCTGCCATTTTCATTATACTTTACTATTTCTGCATCCAGTATCTCAAATTCTTCACTTACAAATATATAATCAATATGAAGACCTCTTTTTCTTCCTTTAAAATTTCCTCTAGTTCTCTCTTGGTATATTGACTCATTAAAATCTTGAACTGCTAACATCTTTTTATCTAAGTATACTCCATTTCTAAAATTCTGTATCAGTCTACTGTTAGGTGTAGCATTAAAATCTCCCATTATTATTAATGGCATTTCTTCTTTTTCCTGCTCCTTTTTTATAACTTCAATAAGCTTTTTTAGTCCATATTCACGGGCTTGAGGTAAAAAGCAGTCCAAATGCGAATTACATACGCGTATTTTTTTACCTTTCTCAAGATTTATAACAGCTGTAGTACATATTCTAGGATATAGAGAATACCACTTAGAACTTCCTATTTCTTCTGGAGTATCAGACAGCCAAAATGTCTTATATACTTCAATTTCATATTGCTTACTTATAAGTATATCATTTCTTTCATCAGATACCTTTTTACTTCTAGGCATTCCTACTATATTATAATTCTCTAATTTATCATACAAATAATCATGCATTTTTTTAGTTACTTCCTGTACTCCTATACAATCACATTTATAACTCTTTATTAAATTGACAGCTATATCTTTACGTATATCCCATCTATTATTAAAATCTAAGATAAAATCACATCTTAAATTAAAAGTCATTATTTTCATATTTCCGCCTCCTTCTCTTCTATATTAATTACTCTGTATAGATATTCCTAAAATATACTCTTAATACAATAAAAAAGTTGCTTACTCCACTCTTCTATAAGTTAACTTTTCTTGAGCATACAATTAAATCTTTAACATTAAACATCTACTAATGTAAGCTACCTTTTTTGATTTTATACTTTCCTAGGCATTAAAAAATCTGCTAAGCATAAAAATATATACTTAACAGATTCATAACAATAATTCTATAACTTTATCTGCGCTAAAATATCCTCAAGTAAATGTACTGCTGATATAGATTATATATATGTTGTAATGTTACAGATTAGTTTAAGTCACTTAAATTTTTATCTATACCTAAATAGAACCTGATATTATAGACTCTTTATTGTTTCAATAATATAATTCTGTTCTTCAACAGTCAATTCTGGATAAACTGGAATTGCAAATGTTCTATAAGATAAATATTCAGCTTCCTTTAGGTCTCCTTCTTTATATCCTAAATCCTTATATACCTTTTGTAAATGCATAGGAATTGGATAATAAACACCTGTACTTATTCCTTTTTCTTTTAATTTTTCTACTAATTCTTCTCTATTTTCTGACTGAACTACAAACATGTTAAATGCACTCTTAGCTTCCTTAATTATAACAGGCATAGTAAGTTCAGTATCCTTAAACATCTCTTTATACTTCATAGCATTATTATTTCTCTTTTCAACCCATTCATCAAGATATGGAAGCTTAACGCTAAGTATTGCAGCTTGAATAGCATCTAATCTTGTATTAAATCCAATTAGATAGTTGTAGTACTTTAATGGATTGTATACTGTATCATCATGACCTTCTGAAGTTTCAACATCTTCTTTTATATTGTTTAAAAGATTATACGCTCTTTGTCCATTTTCACCACTCCCATGTGTTCTAAGTGCTCTAGCTATAACTGCAATATCATCATTATTCGTAGTAATCATACCACCGTCACCAGCACATCCTAAATTCTTAGTTGGGAAAAATGAAAAACATGCTACATCTCCAAGTGAACCAGCTTTCTTTCCTTTGTATTCAGAGCCTGCTGCCTGAGCTGCATCTTCTATAACAAGTAAATTATGTTTTTTAGCAATTTCATTTATTTCATCCATTTCAGCTGGTTGACCAAATATATGAACTGGCATAATAGCTTTTGTTTTTGAAGTTATTTTTTCTTCTATTTTAGAAGGATCTATATTATATGTATCTCTTCTAACATCTACAAATACTGGTGTTGCACCAACAAAAGATATACTTTCTGCTGTAGCAAAAAAGGTAAATGGAGTTGTTATAACTTCATCTCCCTCACCAATACCACATGCTTTTAATGCTACTACTAATGCATCTGTTCCGTTTCCTACTGATATTGCATGTTTAGCACCTACATATTTTGCAAATTCTTCTTCAAAATCTGTAACAGCACTTCCCATTATATATTTTGCACTGCTTAAAATTTCTCTTGTAACCTTCTCTACATCTTTTTCTACTGTTTTATATTGAGCTTTCAGATCAACTAATGGAATATTCATTTGTTTCTCTCTCCTTTTATATGAAATATCAAATATTTTTAAATTAATAAATTACTATATATAGAATATTCTCCTACCTTAGGTCAGAGTCAAGCAATAAAAATATTCTTTTTTATATTGTTTTAATTTAACATCTTTTTATTCTGCTTATTTCTTTGTAATAATCTTTAGAAAATAGAGAAAGTGATGAAAAATTTTCTTCTTCATCACTTTTTACTTTATCTATTTTTACTTATACGCTTTAAACATACATGTTTTTGTTGTTATAGAAATCTTCTTGTTTTTATCAATATAATCTTGAATATATTTAGTAAATTCTTTTTTCCTTTCTCCAACAAGTATAGAAGTTCCTTGAATAGTTGATGCTTTGTATTCCACAATTGGTTTTGGATTATCTACAATAATTTTTCCATCTAATATTTCAACATCTACTTTGTTAAAGTATTTTTTTAATATTTCTTCTCCATTTTCAAGTTCAAATCTTGTTGAATATCCATTACTATTAAGACCACTATTAGAATCAAAATCATTTACAAGCTCATTTAATTCTTTCATTGATTCATTGGAATTTGATGTCACATAAAATACACCTCCAGGAACTAACACACGTCTTATTTCACTCAATGCTTGTTCCATATTAGGCACTAAATAAATCATATGCTCAGCAATTACTATATCAAATGTATTATCATCATAAGGTATATTTTCAGCATTTATTTCTTGAAAATTAAATTTTCTATCTATTGCTTTTAATTTCTGTTTGGCAATTTTCAGCATGTTCTTTGAAAAATCAGAAACAGTAATATCTAAAGTCTCATCTATATCTTCTTTATTCTTTTCCCATAGCTTTCCTGTTCCACATCCAATTTCTAAAACTCTGCTATTTTTCTTAAAATCAATTTGTTTATAGCACCACTTATCCCAATCAATTTTATTTATATTATAACTATGAAGATTTTTTCTTAAGTTAAGATTTTTATCGTTTTTATACTGTTCTTTAATTGATCTTTCCATTCCCGTAAGCTTAATTATATTTATTAGAGTACTTGCATCGAGAAATCCCTTTTCTTTAGCAGTAACTTCTGCTTTATTAAATACGCCTATAATTTCTTCTATATGCTTTTTCTTTTCTTCAAGTGCTTTCTTTTGAATAGCTATCATATTTTCCAAGTTTTCTCCACTTTCAAAAAGAACATTTTTTATCTCACTTAAAGAAAGCCCAATAAACTTTAAAGTAGTGATCTGCTGAAGCTTTAAAAAATCATCTTCACAATATAATCTATATCCACTTTCTGTTTTCTCACTTGGTTTTAATAAACCTATCTTATCATAATGAAGCAGCGTCTTCACCGTCACTCCTGATCTTTTTGCAAATTCACCAATTTTCACTTCACTCACCCCGTAGGTTTATTATATATCAAAATATATGATGAAACAAAAACTAAAAAAGGGCTTTCGCCCTTTTTATAATAACTTTTTTATAATATTTCTTTTATAACTTTAACAACTTCTTCTGCTACATACTTAGCATCTTCTAGTGCAAGTGTGCTGTATACTGGAAGTGTTATTTCATTTTCATATTGTGCATATGCATTTGGATAATCCTTAATATCGTATCCTAAGTTCTTATATAGTGTAAGCATTGGAAGTGGCTTATAGTGAACATTTGTAGCTATTCCTTTTTCAGCTAACATTTGAATAGCTTTGTTTCTCTTAGCTTCATCAAATCCTTTAACTCTATATAAGTATAAGTGATATGAAGTTTCTGTACCATTATCATCTTTAGTAAATGGTATTATAGAGAAATCTTCTTTTTCTAATACTTCATTGTATACCTTAAATATTTCTCTTCTTCTTTCAAGCATTCCTTCATATCTAGTAAGCTGTACATTACCAATTGCTGCACCTATATCTGTAAGGTTACATTTTAACCCATCATTGATAATATCATATTCCCATGCTCCAGCCTTCATCTTGCTTAATGCATCCTTAGATTGACCATGCATAGCTGTAAATCTCATATATTGAAGAATATTTTCATGTCCTCCAAAATGATTATCGTTAAATGTAAGTGCTCCACCTTCTCCTGTAGTTAAGTTCTTAACTGCATGGAATGAGAATGAGTGGAAATCACATTGTGATCCAACTGGTTGACCTTTGTATTTTGCACCAAATGAGTGAGCAGAGTCACAAAGAATTATAATATCTTCTCTTCCTAAATCTTTTAATACTTTCTTTAATGCATCATAATCAAAAGGTACTCCTGCTATATCTACAGGCATTATAGCTCTTGTTTTTGGAGTTATTTTTTCAGCAACCTTATCTATATCCATTTCAAAAGTATCTTTTTTAACATCCACATAAATAGGCTTGATTCCTCTATGAACAGCTACGCTTGATGTTGCTGTATAAGTATAAGGAGTAGATATTATTTCATCGCCTTCCTTAAAATCAAATACTTTAAGCACTAATTCCATAGCTGCTGTTGCACTGTTTAATGCTAATGCTTCATTTACTTTGCAGTAATTTCTTATTCCATCTTCAAACTTAGCAAGCTGAGGACCAGATGTAATCCATCCACTTCTTAATACTTCGCATACTGCTTGAACTTCTTCTTCACTTATATCTGGTGGCGAAAATGGTATTTTTTTCATTATAATCTTCCTCTCCTGTATATTAGAATTTCTCTTATATTATTATCGTTATAATTATTGATATACTACAATAATAAAGGCATGTCAACTAGCTTTTCTCAAATCAGGACTTTATCTATAAGTATGACTGTTCAATTCCAAAATTAGATTTTATAAATATGAATAAATTTATCTTTTAAAATAAAAAATGACCTTGAACTTTTCGTAATTCAAAGTCATAGTTTTTATTTATGGTATTAACTAAACATTAGTTATTGGCTTTCTTTCGCCTTTAAAATTATTAATTTTCTTTCTTCTATTTCCAAGCTCCTGTGCAACTTCTTCAACTGTTATTCCTTTTTCAGCCATTAGTACTAGCATGTGATATGTAAGGTCACATATTTCACTTATTTGATCGTCTTTGTTATCTTCTTTACAGCTTATTATAACTTCTGTACATTCTTCCCCAACTTTTTTTAATATTTTATCTACACCTTTTTCAAAAAGATAAGTAGTATATGAACCTTCCTGCTTGTTGTCTTTTCTGCTTAAGATCACATTATAAAGTTCTTCGATATTTTTTTCCATACTATGCATTTAGTGCTTTTTGAACTGCAAATAACAATTCAGCACCAAATTCCCCCCTTTAAATTTATTTTTAAATCTATCATTTTTAGAATTTTCTAAATTACATTCCTTGAAGTTCATATTTAAAGCTGTCTATAAAAACAGCTTTTATTTCCAGTGTGGCATGCTGCTCCAACCTGATCTACTAAAATAAGTATCGTATCATTATCACAGTCAATTTTAATATCTTTTATATATTGAAAATGACCTGAAGTAGCACCCTTATTCCAAAGTTCATTTCTGCTTCTGCTATAAAACCATGTTGTATCGCCTTCAAGAGTTTTTCTTAAACTTTCTTCATTCATATAGGCAAGCATAAGAACTTCTTTACTTTCATAATCTTGAACTATTGCTGGAACAAGGCCATTACTCTTTTTGAAATCTACCATTTTTACCTTTTGTTCTATATCCATAATTTTTTCAGCTTATATGCTAAGCTTACTTGCCCCCATTTCTTAAAATATCACTTATACTTTAATTTTATTTTAAAGTCTTACTGGGATGTTTTTATTTTTCAGATATTCTTTTACTTCTCCTATTGTAAGCTCTCCATAGTGGAAAAGTGAAGCTGCAAGTGCTGCATCTGCCGTATCATCCTTAAATACATCATAAAAATCTTTAAGACATCCACATCCACCTGATGCAATTACAGGCACATTTGTAATATTGCTTACTGCTTTTGTAAGTTCTAAATCAAAACCTTTTTTAGTTCCATCTGCATCCATAGAAGTTAATAAGATTTCACCTGCTCCAAGGGATGTAGCTTCTTCTACCCACTTAAGTATATCTATACCTGTATCTTTTCTTCCACCTTCAATTACAACATTCCATCCTGTTCCATCTGGTCTCTTTTTAGCATCAGCTGCAAGTACTATACACTGATTTCCAAAATAATAAGCTCCTTCCTTAATAAGATTCTTATTTAATACAGCTGCTGAATTAAGGCTTACCTTATCTGCACCTGCTCTTAAAATCTTTCTTATATCTTCTATTGTTCTAAGACCTCCACCTACTGTGAATGGAATAAATATCTTCTCTGCTACGCTCTTAACTACTTGTTCCATGATATCTCTTTTTTCATGAGTAGCTGTAATATCAAGGAATACAAGTTCATCAGCACCCTGCTTATAATAATATTCTGCAAGAGATGCAGGATCACCAACATCCACAAGACCTTCAAAATTTATTCCCTTTACAACTCTTCCTTCTTTCACATCAAGGCAAGGAATTATTCTCTTTGTATGCATTAAAATTCCCCCTTATAAAAAAGTACTTACTGCTTAATTTATTTTTGATTATCTTTTATAAGATTTATTAGTGAAGTTCCAAACTTCATTAATATGGTGTATAGCTTTCGCAACATGTTGCGAAAACATAATCTATAAAAATAAGACTTATTTTTTAATTTAACTCTCTATGATTTAGAAGTTACTTATTAATTTTCTTTTGAAACTTTAATAGCCTCTTCTAATGATAAAGTCTTTGCATATATAGCTTTTCCTGTTATTGCTCCATATAAGCCTATTTTATTTAATTCCTTAATATCATCAATATTACTTATTCCACCTGAAGCTGTAATATCAATATTTACACTTTCCTTTAATTTCTTAAGCATTTCCACATTTGGCCCCATAAGTGTCCCATCTTTGCTTATATCAGTAACGATTATATTTTTTACACCTATGATCTCCATCTTCTTAGCAAAATCAATATAATCTAAGTCACTCTTTTCAATCCATCCTCTTCCACATAGTTTTCCATCCTTACAGTCTATCCCTACTGCAATCTTTTCCTTATAAGTATCTACTGCTTTTTTTAACAATTCCTCATCTTCAATCGCAACAGTTCCAAGTATCACTCTCGAAACACCATTATCTAAAAGATAGCTTATTGTTTCAAAATTCCTTATTCCTCCACCAAGCTCTACAGGAATATTTAAAGTTTTTGCAAGGTTTATAACTAATTCATGATTCTTATTGCTTCCTTCTTTAGCGCCATCTAAATCCACAAGATGCACATACTCTGCCCCTGCTTTTTCAAAAGACTTTGCTGTCTCAAAAATATCATCTGCTACAATTTCTTTTTTACTATAGTCTCCTTGATAAAGTCTTACTGGCTTCCCATCTATAATATCAATAGCTGGTAAAATTATCATTTAATCAACTCCCCAAAATTTCTAAGCATCTTAAGTCCATATTCTCCACTTTTTTCTGGATGGAACTGTGCGCCAATTACATTGTTATGGCTTACAAGACCAGGAATCTTATTGTCACCATATTCACTATATGCAATTAAATCTTCGTCATTATATGATTGTGCATAATACGAATGAACATAATATACAAACTTTCCTTCTTCAATATTATTAATAATAGAATGCTTTCTGTTATATACAAGATTATTCCATCCTATATGAGGAATCTTTATATTATTTTCTTTATCTTCATTCATTTTTACTATGTTTCCTTTTATAAGTCCAAGACCATTCTTCTCAATACCTTCGTAGCTTTTTTCAAATAAAAGCTGCATTCCAAGACATATACCAAGAAGTGGTTTTCCTTTCTGAACTTCTTCCTTAATAACTTTATCAAGACCTTTTTTCTCTATAGTTTCCATTGCATCTGGAAATGCTCCTACTCCTGGGAGAATTAATCCATCTGCATTTCTTATTTCATTAATATCATCTGAAATCTTATTTTCAAGATTAAGATGATTAAGTGCATTGCTAACACTTTTCAAATTTCCCATTCCATAATCAATTATTACTATCATAAAACACCCCAAGTTCAGTTACCTGTTAACAGTTAACAGGTAACAGTATTTTTTCAGTTGAGAGTTGAGAGTGGAAAGTTGATAGTTTGTGGTTCAAATTTTCTGATGAGAATTTGTTGAATTATATATTCTTATATCTATAAAATATATTCAAAGAAACAGCTTTTCTGTTTCCTCCTTAACTATCAACTATCAATTATCAACTTTCAACTGAGAGTACCCACAAGGGGTATCAACTCTCAATTATCAACTTTCAACTAAATTAAAGTTTGCCTTTAGTTGATGGCAGTCCATTTTCTTCACTTACAAATTTAGCTTCTTTTAGCGCTCGCCCAAATGCTTTGAATAATGCTTCTATTTTATGATGATCATTTTCACCATATAAAACTTTTAAATGTAATGTGATTCCTGCATTAAATGCAAATGCCCTGAAGAATTCTACTACCATTTCTGTAGCCATTTCTCCAACCTTTTCTCTTTTAAATTCACAGTCAAAAACAACAAAAGGTCTATTGCTTATATCTAACGATACAAGTGCTAGTGTTTCATCCATAGGTACATAAAAAGTTCCGTATCTATTTATGCCTTTCTTATCTCCTATTGCTTCCTTAAATGCTTGCCCCAGTGTTATTCCTATATCGTCTATAGTGTGATGATCACATACATTTAAGTCTCCTTCTGCATTGACTTTCAAATCGCATCTGCTGTGAAATGCAAACAAGTCAAGCATATGATCAAAAAATCCAATTCCTGTGTTTATTTCACTTTTTCCACTTCCATCTAAATTAATAGAAAGTTCAATTCTTGTTTCATTAGTTTTTCTTAATTTTTCCGAAACTCTCTTATTCATAGCCGCCCCCAATTATTAATTTATACGTAATTCACACTAAATATCTTTTTTAGTGATTCTATTAGCTTTTTATTTTGTCTTGGTGATCCAACTGTTATTCTAAAGGCGTTACCTTCAAAATTTCTTATACATATATTGCTGTGTTCTAGACCTTTCAGCAATATTTCCTTATGCTTTGTTCTTCCATATATATAATTAGATTTTGATTCAAAAAATTCTATATGAAGAGCTGCTTCCTTTTGTATATTTTTTAATTCTTCATATAAATAATCTCTCTGTTCTTTAATTATCTTTGCATTTTCCACAGGCTTATCTGGATATTTTAATATTATTTCAGCAGCAAGTTTAGAAAAGCTACTTATTGTATATGGTACCTTATCGTTCATCAAAGATTTTATTCTATCTTCATTTGCAATTAGAAATCCCATTCTAAGTGCTGCTAATCCCCATGCTTTTGATAAAGTTCTTGTAACCATAAGATTTTTATATTCATTTATACATGAAACTACAGATTCCCCATTGAACTCATAATAAGCTTCGTCTATTATTACTGTCTTATCACTAAATGCTTTTAAAATCTTAATTATTTCTTTTTTGCTGACTGCAATACCTGTTGGATTATTAGGATTTGAGAACAATATTAAATCAACATTTTCTTTTTTCCCTAACTCTATAAATTTATCTACATTAAATTTTAAGTCTTTACTAATATCATATTTTATTAGATTTCCTTTAAATCTATTTGTAAAGAAATCATACATTACAAAATCAGGTCCTAAAGTTAAAACTTTTTTATCACCAGTTACTATATCACCAATAACAATTTCCAGAACTTCATCTGAACCATTACCTACTATAATATTTTCTGGTTTTGTCTTTACATATTTGGCATATAACTTCTTTATTTCGCTCATATCATTTGAAGGATATCTATTAAACTCTATTGTGTTTAATGCAGCTTTTATCTTCATCTTAATGTTTTCATCTACATCTATAAATACTTCATTACTATTAAGCTTAATGCTACTCTTTGTAGAAGAATTAATATATTCGTTATATACTCCCATTTTCAATCCTCACTCTTACAGAATTAGCATGAGCTGTTAATCCTTCTTTTTCTGCCATTACAATAATTTTGCTACCATTTGTATTTATAGCTTCTTTAGAATAATAGATGAAAGATGATTTCTTAATAAAGCTGTCTACTGAAAGTGGTGAGAAAAATCTAGCTGTACCGCTTGTAGGAAGCACATGATTTGTTCCTCCAAAATAATCTCCTATAGGTTCTGGTGTATATCTTCCCAAAAATACTGATCCTGCATTCCTAACTAGTCCTAAATACTGCATTGGTTCGTCAATCATTAATTCTAAATGTTCTGGAGCAATAGTATTTGATATATCTATACATTCTTCAATAGTTTCACAGATTATAGTTTTTCCAAAATTCTTTAATGATTCTCTTATAATTTCTTCTCTTTCAAGAAGCTTAGCCTGTCTGTCTAATTCAACTTCAACTTTTTCATAAAGCTCTTTAGAAGTAGTCACAAGTATTGCACTTGCAATCTTATCATGCTCAGCTTGTGACATTAAATCTGCTGCAACATGTACAGGATTAGATTTTTCATCAGCAACAACAAGTATTTCACTTGGTCCTGCAATCATATCTATATCAACCTGCCCAAATACCATCTTCTTAGCTGTAGCTACAAAGATATTACCTGGTCCAACAATTTTATCTACTTTATTAATTGTTTCTGTTCCATAAGCTAAAGCTGCAACAGCCTGTGCTCCACCAACTTTATATATTTTATCTACTCCTGCAATTTTTGCAGCAACACCTATATATGGATTTATTCCTCCATTTTTATCTGGAGGTGTAACCATAACAATTTCATCAACACCTGCAACTTTTGCTGGAATTACATTCATAAGCACTGATGATGGATATGCTGCTGTTCCTCCTGGAACGTATACTCCCACTCTTTCAAGTGGAATAACTCTTTGTCCCAAATAAACACCATCTTCTTTAGTGATTATATAACCATTAGATTTCTGCTTCTTATGGTATTCTTCAATATTTTCTTTTGCTTCTTCTAAAGCATCTACAAATTCTTCTTCAACTTTTTCAAAACATTCATTTAAATCAGCTTCTGATACTTCAAAAGATTCAAGCATGACTTTATCAAATTTTTCTGTAAATTCAACTAAAGCCTTATCCCCTTCATTTTTAACTTTTGCTAAAATTTCGCCTACACTTTTTGAAATTTTTTCATCAGCTTCACTTATTCGTTCCTTTAAATCATTAATTAATTTCTTCTTATTGCTTTCATTAATTTCAATTAAATCTAACATTTTAAGCCCCCCAATTATCTAATATATATCATTTTCATAATTTATTTAAATCAAAAAGGTATACACC
>DPOH01000188.1:17619-18118 GCA_003539755.1 Clostridium sp. | reverse complement strand
GGGTATAAGAATGAAGATAATGAAGTTGAAGCTTTTATTGCATATTGGGAATTTGATGATTTTGTTTTTATTGAACATTTTGCAGTGGATGAAAAATTAAGAGGAAATAAGATAGGTACTGATATTTTAAGAAAAGTATTAAATAAATATTCAAAAAAAATAATATTAGAGGTAGAATTACCAGATGATCATATTTCAGTAAAAAGAGTAGGGTTTTATAATAGAATGGGATTTAACTTAAATAATCATGAATATTTACAGCCCCCTTTACAAAAGGGAATGGATTTATTACCTTTAAAAATAATGAGTTATCCTGAAGATATATCAAATGAAGAGTTTATAAAGGTTAAAAATAAAGTTTATAAAAAAGTATATAATTTTGAATCTTAGCTTAGTAAACATAAAAAGTATTTGTATACAAATAAGAGAAAAAATATTATAATTTACAAATAAAAATGTGTACAGAGTAGGTATCTATGCGTTAAGTGTTAAAAGGACG
>DPOH01000188.1:0-17565 GCA_003539755.1 Clostridium sp. | reverse complement strand
TGCGTTAAGTGTTAAAAGGACGGGAAGTTGCCTTTTAAACGAAAAACACAAGTTGTTTGCGGTATAGGTATTGCATTCCGCTGTATATAAAAGAGTTTTCTCTTTTATTTCAGCCATAATGGAGTTATAGGCTTTTTGAAGCTGGAATAATTCTGTATTTATCAGAATAAAAGAAGGGGGGCTTTTTTAATGAAAAATATTATTGTAATTATAGGAGATTCTTCAAAAGAATTAAGAAATGTAAGAAATTTAGCATTAGCATCAATTTTAGTTTCTATAAAATTAATATTAGGTTTATTTACAATTCCAATATTACCGACGCTTAGTGTTGGTTTTACTTTTTTACCAACTGCTATAATTGGATTTTTATTTGGACCAATTATAGGTGCACTGTGTGGTTTGGTTTCTGATTTGCTTGGCTATATAATTCATCCTACAGGGCCATTTTTCTTTGGATTTACTATAGTTGCTATTTTAACGGGTATAGTATATGGAAGTTTTCTATATAAAAAGAAGATTACTATTAAAAGATGTTTCTTTACAGCTTTATTTGTTACTATTTTTTTGAATTTAGGATTAAATACATTTTTTCTAGCTATGTTATATAATAAAGCATTTATAGCTTTAATGTTTCCAAGGATAATCAAAAATATAGTAACTTTAATAGTTAATACTGTATTATTATTTCTAGTACTAAAAAAAGTTGAGGCATTAAAAGCTGAATATAAATTTAAATAATAAAAAATGTATGTACAATATACTCTGTTTGTACATACGTTTTTTATTTTTTATGGTTAAAATATTTTGATGTAGTTTATAATTATATAGTAAAATTTATAAAAAACATAACTATTATAATAGTTTTATATATTATAAAGAATGTTAAATTATGCAAGGAGGATGGACAGTGAGAATACTACATACGGCAGACTGGCATTTAGGAAAAAATCTTGAAGGTCAGAGTAGAATGGATGAACAGGAATTATTTTTAAATGATTTTGTTGATATAGTTAAAAAAAATAATATAGATCTTATTATAATTGCAGGTGATATTTATGATAGTTCAAACCCACCTGCAAGGGCTGAAAAAATGTTTTATGATACATTAAAGAAATTATCACGAAATGGAGAAAGAATTACACTTGTTATTGCAGGAAATCATGATAGTCCAGAAAGGCTTGTTGCTGCTGGTCCTTTAGCACGAGAACATGGGATTATTATGATTGGAACACCTAAAACAGTAGTACCTTGTGGAGATTATGGGAAGAATAAAGTATTAGCTTCAGGAGAGGGATACTTAGAAATTGAAATCAATAATGAGAAAAGTGTTATTTTAACAGTTCCATATCCTAGTGAAAAGAGATTAAATGAAATTATATATGATGGTATGGATGATGAAGAAGAAAAAGCGAAATCATATAGTGATAGAATTTTTTCATTATTTAATTCATTACAGAAGCATTATAGAAAAGATACTATAAATTTAGCTGTTTCTCATCTTTTTGCTATGGGGAGTGAAGAAAGTGGATCAGAGAGAAGTATTCAGCTTGGAGGAACCTATATTGTTGATGGAAGTTGTTTTCCAGATAAAGCACAATATATTGCCTTAGGCCATGTGCATAAGCCTCAGATTGTTCCTGGGACTAATAAAAGAGCGAGATATTGCGGTTCGCCAATTCATTATAATAAAAAAGAAATTAATTTTGAAAAGAAATGTTTCATAATAGATGTAAAAGCAAATGAAGAATGTTCTGTTGATGAAGTGAAGCTGAAAGTATATAAACCTATAGAGATATGGAAATGTATAAGTATTGAAGATGCTATAGAAAAATGTAGAGAAAATAGTGAAAGAAGCTGTTGGGTTTATTTAGAAATAGAAACAGACAGGTATATAAGAGAAGATGAAATAAAGCAAATGAAATCTTATAAAGACGACATTTTAGAAATAATGCCTAAAATAAAAAACAATGATGGTGAAGAAAAGGAAATTGAAAATTTAAGTGAAAAACCATTTAAAGAAATATTTAAGGAATTTTATAAGAAAGAAAGAGATGTGGAACCACAGGAAGAAGTTATAGATTTACTTTTATCAATAATAAATGAAGAAGGTGATGATGATGAAGCCAATTAAGCTTAAAATAAAGGGATTAAACAGTTTTATTGAAGAACAGATTATTGATTTTGAAAAGCTAGGAAGTAGAGGCTTGTTTGGAATTTTCGGACCTACAGGAAGTGGAAAATCTACTGTATTGGATGGAATAACATTAGCTTTATACGGAAATGTTGCAAGAAAGAGTAGTAATTTCATAAATACAAACTGCGAAAAAATGAGTGTATATTTTGAATTTCAAGTATCATCATCTGAGGTCAAGAAATATGCTGTAGATAGAGAATTTAAGAGAACTAATAATTCCATAAGAGCTGGAAAGTGCAAGATTGTTGATATAACTAATCCGGAAGAAAAAGAAGTATTGGCTGATGGAGTAAAATCTTTAAATAAAAAAGTTGAAGAAATTATAGGATTAAATTTAGAAGATTTCACAAGAACTGTAGTCTTACCTCAAGGAAAATTTAGTGAATTTTTAAAGCTTGAAGGCAAAGAAAGAAGAGAAATGCTTGAGAGATTATTTGATCTTCAAAAATATGGAGATGAGCTTTCTCAAAAACTATATTCTAAAATTGCACAAGAAAAAAGTGAAAGTAATGTTTTAAGTGGTCAACTTAAAGGATTTGAGGATATAAGTGAGGAAGTATTAAATAATAAAGTTAGTACTTCTGTTGAAATAGAAAAGCACATTAATAAGTTAGATAAGGAATTAAAAGAATTAACTGACCAATATAACGAAAGTGAGAAATTATTAAATTATCAAGTAGAACTTTCAAAATATAAAGAAGAACAAAGTAAACTTATTAAACAAGAGCAAAGCATAGATGAAAAAGCTAAGAAAATAAAAACAGGTGAAAGTGCTAATAAGGTACTTCCATATATAAATGCTTATGAAGATACTTTAAAGAAGAGTGAAGAAAATAAAAAAGAACTTTCTAATTGGAAAATACAACTTGAAGCTATAATCAAGGAAAAAGAAGAAATTACAAAGAATTGGATTGAGGCAAAAAAAGAAAAAGATGATAAACTGCCTAAACTTATAGTTAATGAAGAAAAAGCTAAGAAGGCATTGGAAGAAAGTAAATATTTAAAGGATATAGAAAATAATATTGATTATATAAAAAAATCAATAAGCCAGTTGAAAGAGAAACTTGATAAAGGTAATGAAAGTTTAAATAAACTAAATTCCATAAACTCAGAGAAAACTTTAAGTCTTAAAAATATTGAAGAAGAATATGAGTCTTTAAAAATAGATGAAGAATTTAAGCAGAAGGTACAAGAGGGATTAATTTATGAGGAAAATAAAGCTAGAATTAATAAAGTATTAACCAAACAAAATGATAAGAAGCTAATTATAGATAAAGAAATTGAGAATATAACAAAAGAAGGAATTAAACTAAAAGAAAGTTTACAAACAATCAATGATTCGTTAAAAGCCCAAGAGGAAATATTAGATTCTCTCGTGAAAAATTGTCCAGGTGAGCAAGAAGATATAATAAAATTAAATCAGATTATATTGCAAAATGAACAGAAATGGGAAACATATAATAAATTACAATTGGAAATTAAAGAGACAGAAGAAAAATTAATAGTTGTTAAATTTGAGAATAAAAATAGTAAAAATCTTTTAAATACTAAAAAGTCAGAGTTAGATGAAATTAGAGAATTTCATAAAGAAAAAGTTAAAGAAGAGTTAGCTCATAGGCTTAGAGAGGAACTTAAAGAGGGGGATATATGTCCTGTATGTGGATCTACTCATCATATTAAGAAAAATATTAAAGATGTTTTTATAGGAAATATTTCAGAATTGGAAGAAAAAATAAAAAGATTAGAGGAAGAAGTAAACAATATAAATATAAGTATAGCTAAAGAAAGCGCTGATATATCTAATTTTGAAAATCGAATAATAGAAAATCAGGATGTAATAAAGAAACTCGGTGATGAGTTTAAGGAAAAAACAGTTGATGAGTTAAAGAATGAAGCATTAAAATTTGAAAAAGCTATAACTGAATATAATGATAAAAAAGAGAATTTAGAAAAAGAAATCAATAATTTAAAGATAAGTCAAAAAGAACAAGATGGAGAAATAAAAGCACTTAGAGCAAAACTCAGATCAGGACAGAGTCAATCAAAGTCTATTGAAAATGAAATAAATGAAAGTAAAACAGAGTATGCTGAAGTAGAAAGTAAGCTTAATGAGTTGATTCAAGAAACCAGAGTTAAGGTGTTTAAAGAAGAAAATGAAAAGATAAAATCTATAGAAATCAAAAGAGATAAAATATCAAAATATATAAAAGAACTTAGAGAAAGTATAAAACTTCTTGAAGAAAATAAAGAAGAGACTATACAAGAATTAACTAAAATAAATGAAGAAATTATAAAAAGTAATTCAGATTTGCAGAGTTTTGAGAATAATAGAAAAGAGAAGATTGAGTCTATAAGAAGTAATGTGGGGGAAGAAAGAGATATAGAAGGGCTTCTATCTAGAATACAGGATAGTATAATAAAAATTAATAATTTATTTGAAAAGCTTGATAAAAATAAAAATGAAGTTGAAGATAAGTTTGTTAAGTGCAAAGAAAAAGTAACCTCCCTTGAGTATAATAATGCTTCGTTAGAAGAAAGACTTAATGTTGATAAAGAAAAGGCATATAAAGAATGTGAAGCTGAAGGATTTTTAGAATTTGAGGATGTTAAGGAGAATATATTAGATAAATTTACAATAGAAATTTATAAAAAGGAAGTAGAAGTATATAAAACAACTGTATCAAAAATAAATGGACTTATAGAAAGTTTATTAATTAAGATAGATAACAGAAGTATAAGTAAAGAAGAATTTAATAATATTAAGAAGTTAAAAGAAGATAAAGAATATCATGTGAATCAAGTAAAAGAAGAAAAGATAAAGATAATGGAAGAAATAAGAAATATAAAAGAAAAACTTGATAAGCAAAAAGAACTTTTAGAAAGTCAGAAAAAACTTGAGCATAAATTATCTTTATTAAGTGATTTGGAAAAGTTATTTAAGGGAAAGAAGTTTGTTGAATTTGTTGCTTCTTATCAACTTAAATATGTATCTATTGAAGCTTCAAAAAGGCTTAAAGAAATAACACATGGAAATTATGGTCTTGAAGTTGATGAAGATGGAAAATTTATAATACGTGATTATAAAAATGGTGGGGCAGCAAGAGATGCATCTACATTATCAGGAGGAGAAACATTCCTTGCCTCGTTATCACTAGCTCTGGCACTTTCAGCACAGATACAGCTTAAGGGTACTGCTCCATTAGAATTATTTTTCTTAGATGAAGGTTTTGGGACACTTGATGATGAACTTTTAGAAGTAGTTATGAGTTCGTTAGAGCAGATTCATAATGATAAATTAAAGGTTGGAATTATTAGTCATGTTGAAAGTATAAAGAATAGAGTTCCAGTAAAATTAATGGTAAGTCCTGCTGAAAGTGGAATGGGAGGAAGTAAAGTAAAGATTGAAATAAGTTAATTTAAAGATAGAATTTATAGGTTTCTATTTCAATATTGACTAGAAGTGTTATAATAAAAGTATAAAAAATAACCCTTATGGGATTTAATAATAGATCAGAGGCGATGAATATGTTTAATATTAGTTCTAAGCTTACTTTATTATTAGATAAAGTAAGTATTACTATTAGACCTTATGAATGTACAAGGCCTATTGATTTCCATGCAACTTGAAAATAAATTTTTAATTAATAATTAAGATTTTAATTATATGAAAAATTGTATTTTGGAGATGTTAAAAATGGGAGAATTAAAATTATTAAGTAGAAATAAAAAGGGTTGTAATAGTGCTAGAAAAGACAGAGTAAATGGTATGATTCCAGGTGTTGTCTATGGAAAAGAAATTGGTAATGCACTATTTGATGTTAATTATACTGAGTTACAAAAGGAATTAAGTACTTCAGGTGAACATGGAATAGTACACTTTAATTTAAATGATAAAAAGGGTACTGCAGTAATAAAAGAAGTACAAAGAAATCATTTTGGAAACAAAGTGATACATATTGATTTAGAGGAAGTTGCAGCTGATTATAAAATGCATACTGAAGTTGCAATCAAAATTAATGGTAAAGGATTATTGGAAAGCAAAGGATTAATATTCCAGACACAAAGGGATTTAGTTAGAGTTGTATGTACAGCAAAAGATTTGCCAAAGGAAATTGAATTAGATGTTTCAGAAGGTAAAACAGGTACAGTATATACTTTCAAAGATTTAAACTTAGGAAATAAAGTTCAAATAGATGAAGAATTATCTGGTGTTATTGGTTCTGTAACAGCTGAAGAAATAAATATGGAAGAAGATGAAGAGTCTAATGATTCAACATCAACAACTGAAGTATAAAATAAAATTTAATAGAAATATTTATAGTCTATACTGTCAAAAAGTATAGACTATTTTTTTACTCATGAATAAAAATCTCCTAAATGAGAAATAATTAGAAAATAACAACTAATTATTAATTTATAAGGAGTGTTTTATTGAATGGAAGAATTAGTTTTAAATAAAAGATTGAATAATGTTACTCATGGAGCAAAGAAAGTTAGAAGAAAAGGTAAGATTCCTGGAATATTATATGGAAAAGAACTTGGAAATTTAATGTTTGAGATTGGAGAAATGGATCTTATAAAAGAAGTTGAATTAAGTGGTCAACATGGTGTTGTGAATTTTGATATAGATGGATATAGTGGTACTGCTTTAATTAAGGAAATTCAAAAAGATCCTATAACACATAAACCTATGCATGTAGATTTAGAAGAAATCTATAACGGTAAGGAAGTTGTAACAGAAATCCCTATTAAGTATCACGGAAAAGAATTTTTAGAAAAGAAAGGTGTAATACTTCAAACACAGAAGGATTATGTAAAAGTTTCTGGTAAGCCAGAACATCTTCCAAAGTTTATAGACTTAGATGTATCAGGAGCAGCAACAGGAAGTGTTTATACATTAGCAGATTTAGAGATTGCCAGTGAAATATCAATTGTTGATGAACTACAATCTATTTGTGCTTCAGTTGTTAATGAGCAGTTTATAACTAGTGGTGAAGAAGATGATGATGGTAATATTGAATAAAAAAATTCATTCTTATAAAATTTCTGTGATTTAATTAATGCAATTTATTGATTTATTAGATATACTTATATAGAAAAGTATATCTAATAAACGTTTACTCATAATAATATAATTTTTCCATATTTGTTTTTTGAAAAAAATACATAATATGGAATAAAAACTATTTTTAAAGATAGGCAAATATTGTATAATAATAAATGAGTAAAAAGTGGGAGGGAAACTTATAATGAATTATAAAGAAAAATACAATGCATGGTTAAACTCAGATATAATAAACGAAGAAACTAAAAATGAATTAAGAAATATATCTGATGAAAAAGAAATAGAAGATAGATTTTACCAAGATTTAGATTTTGGTACTGGTGGATTAAGAGGTGTAATTGGTGCTGGAAGCAATAGAATGAATATCTATACAGTAGCTAAAGCAACTCAAGGTTTTGCTAACTATTTAAATAAAAGCTTTACTAATCCTTCTGTAGCAATTGCTTATGATTCTAGAAATATGTCAAAAGAATTTGCTAAAGCTGCAGCTCTTACATTATGTGCAAATGACATAAAAGTGTATTTATATGAAAGCTTAAGACCTACACCTGTATTATCATTTACAGTAAGAGAATTAAAATGTGATGGTGGTATAGTAATAACAGCTTCACACAATCCTAAAATTTATAATGGATATAAAGTTTATGATGAGTTCGGTGGACAAGTAACAGATGCCAAAGCTAACACTATTATTGATTGTGTAAACAATGTTACTGATTTCTCTATGATTAAGAATATGGATGAAAATACAGCTTTAGAAAAAGGTTTATTACAATATATAGGTGAAGATGTAGATAAGATTTACTATGAAAAAGTTAAAGAATTATCTATAAGAACAGATTTAGTTAAGGAAAAAGCTGATACATTAAAGGTTATATATACACCAATCCATGGAAGTGGAAATGTTCCAGTAAGAAGTGTGTTAAGTCAATTAGGTTATTCAAATGTTAAAGTAGTAAAAGAACAAGAATTACCAGATGGAAATTTCCCAACAGCATCATATCCAAATCCAGAAAATCCAGATGTGTTTAAATTAGCATTAAAGATGGCTGAAACTGAAGCACCTGATATTATATTTGGAACAGACCCAGACTGTGATAGAATCGGTGTAGTAGTTAAGGATAGTACTGGAGAATACAAAGTATTAACAGGAAACCAAACAGGTTTACTTTTAACACATTATGTATTAAGTTCGCTAAAAGAAACAGGAAAACTTCCTAAGAATGGTGTTGTAATTAAAACTATCGTTACTACAGAAGGTGCAAGAGCTATTGCTGAAGACTTTGATATTCAACTTATGGACGTATTAACTGGATTCAAATACATTGGAGAAAAAATAAGAGAATTCCAAGAAGCTGGAGATAAGACTTATTTATTTGGATTTGAAGAAAGTTATGGATATCTTGCAGGTGACTTTGTAAGAGATAAAGATGCAGTTATAGCTTCAATGCTTGTATGTGAAATGGCTTTATATTACAAGGAAAAAGGAATGAGTCTTTACGATGCATTAATAGATATCTATGAAAAATATGGATATTATAAAGAAAACTTAGTATCAATAGAACTAAAGGGTAAAGAAGGACAAGAAAAAATAGCTGCATGCTTAGAAGCTTTAAGAAAAGATCCAATTACAGAAGTTAATGGTGTAAAAGTTGTTAAGAGAATGGATTATAAGAAGAGCGAAGAAGAAGACGTTGCTAATAATGTTAAATCTACTATTGACTTACCTAAGTCAAATGTATTAAAGTACATTTTAGATGATAGTTCATATTTTGTAGTAAGACCTTCAGGAACTGAGCCAAAAATGAAAATTTATTTAGCTGTAAAGAGCAATAGTCTAGAAAATGCAGACAAAGATCTTGTACAGTTTAAAGAAAAAGTAATGGAAATAATAAATGGTAAATTAAACTAGTTTAATAATGTTATTATAATTGCTATCATCTATATGATGATAGCAATTTCTTTACTAAAAATATTTGTTGAAATTGAGCATTTAGATGTAATCTCTAAATGTTGATATTGACAATAATGAAGAGGTGCACGCATGAGTAATTATAAAACAATGTACAAAGATAAACTAAGCAAAATGTTATTTTTAGAAATTAATAAAGAGGGATTTAAAAAGAGTATTAATATTCCTGATTATGTAAAGTTTAAAAATGATGATTTGTATATTCCAATAAGTGCTGAATATGTTGCTTCTAATGCAAATGATGAAATAAAAATAAATAACCTTCCTATATATTATTTTGTAGAAGGAATGTTTATTGCATTTGGATGTGATCCAAATTTAAGATTTTTAGAAGATTATGGTACAATATTAACATATGTTGCAGATAGTGAAGAATGTGCAAAGAGCATTATTGCAGATAGAATAAAAAATGACAGATTAGAAGATGCATATATCTTGTTAAAAGGTCTTTATAGATATAGCGAAGAAGAAGAGTATTTAACTAAACTTTTAAGTATAGGAGAAGTTATAAGAGAAAAAGATTCTGGATTTACTGATATACTATTAGAAGATATTGACTTATGTAAAAATAAATTCTTTAGATCTCCAGAACCTTATTTATATAAGGCTCTAATTCTTAAGGATGATGGTGATTATAAGGGTGCAGAAGTAGAAATTAACGAGTATATTAACAAAGGTGGAAAAGTATTACCTGAAATAGAAGCTATAGTTAGTGATATAAAAAATATCAGTACATATGAGAAGGCTGTTGAACTTGTAAAAGATAATCCAGAAAAAGCTATAGAGCTTCTTATTCCACTAAGTGAAGAATTTAATGAAAATCCACTTATAGATTATTATTTAGGAGTATGCTATAGAAAGCTAGGGCACTTTAATAAAGCTATTCATTATTTAAACAATAGTATATCTAAAGAATCAGGTATACTTGAAGTAATAAATGAGTTAGGTATGAATTATGCAAGTTTAGGTGAATTTGAAGAAGCTTTAAAATACTTTAAGAAGGCATTTGAAGCATCTAAAGAGGTTGATATATGTACGAATATAGTTATGTGCTATATTAACTTAGGTGATAAGGAACAGGCTAAATTAAACTTGGATATAGCTAAGAAATTAGCACCAGATGATGAAATAGTAATAGAAATTGATCAAATGCTTAATAGACGTGTGAAGTAGTGCTTATAGAAAATTTATTCATATAGGAGAATGATATGTTTACAAATATATTAGGTTTCGAAGTCTTTAATAAAGATATGAAAACTTTTATGGAATACATAGAAAAATATGAAAAAGTAAATATAGTATCAGGTAATCCAGAGGTTTTGTTCAATGGACTTAATGATAATAGATTGAAAAAAAATTTCATGAGTAAAAATTCCATAATAATACCTGATGGTGTAGGTACTGTGCTTGCATCTAAAATAGTTAAAAATCCTGTTACAGAAAAGATAGCAGGAATAGAAGTTGTAAGGCAAGTATTGAAGAAAGCAAATGAAGAAAAAAAATCTATATATCTTGTTGGAGCAGAGCAGGAAATTGTTGAGGAATGTGTAAGAAAAATAAAAGAAGAATTTCCGAATCTTATAATAGCAGGATATCATAATGGATTTTTTGATATGAATAATTGTGATGATTTGGTAAATGATATTATAGAAAAAAGCCCATATGCAGTATTTGCTGCAATGGGTTCTCCACGTCAAGAAATATTTATAGATAAAATTATGCCATATGTTAATGCAAAGATTTTTATGGGCGTTGGTGGAGTATTCGATATCTTTGCAGGAAAGCTAAAAAGAGCTCCTAAATGGATGATTAATGTGGGCTTAGAATGGTTGTATAGGGTTGCTAAAGAGCCAGTAAGAATAAAAAGGCTTACTTCTATACCAAAATTTTTAGCGTTGGTTGTAAGAAATAATTAAATTTAATTAACTTAAGAAATAGATAGGTGAAGTATGAAGAAACAAAGCAGTTTATTGAAGTCCACAGTTATAATAATGGTAGTATCGCTCATAAGTAAGCTTTTGGGATTTGTCCGTGATATGCTTATTGCTAATAATTTTGGAGCTGGTATGTATACAGATGCATATAATATTGCAGTAACTATTCCAGAAACTATCTTTACATTAATTGGACTTGCAATATCAACTGCTTTTCTTCCTATGTTAAGTAGAGTACAGGCAAACAAAGGACGAAAGGAAATGTATAACTTTGCAAATAATGTTATTAATATTCTTTTTGTTATATCTGTGATTTTTTTTGCTGTTTCAAGTATTTATTCGAGAGAAATAGTAAGGATAGTAGCCAATGGACTTTCAGGTGAAGCATTTGATATAGCAGTAAGGCTTACAAGAATTACATTGATTAACTTATTATTTCTATCTATTAATGCATGTTTTACATCAATGCTTCAGGTAGATGAAGACTTTGTTATACCATCTATTTTAGGATTATTTTTCAATTTTCCAATGATTATATATCTTTTATTATTTAGAAATTATGATATAGTAGGATTAACAATAGCTAATGTAATTGGAAATTTATTTAGAGTTATTGTTCAAATTCCATGTTTAATAAATAATGGTTATAAATATAAACTATTTATTTTCTTAAGAGATGAGAGATTAAAAGAAATAGGAATATTAATACTTCCAGTTATTGTTGGAGCAGGTGCAAATTCATTAAATATGATTGTAGATAAAAACATAGCGTCATCACTGTCACAAGGGTCAATTTCAGCTCTTGATTATGGACAAAAGCTTATATTATTTATAAATACTATAATAACAACATCTATTTTAAATGTTGCTTATCCAGTTATGGCTAATATGAGAAGTAGTGGAAATGATGATGGTTTTATACATACACTTAAAAAGACAATTTCTTATCTAGCACTTCTCCTTATACCAGTTACAGTTGGAGCAATTATTTTAGGCAAGGATATAGTAAAAATTGTTTATGGAAGAGGACAGTTTAATGAATATGCTATACAGATGACTACACTTGCCTTTGTAGGATATGGAGCAGGTATATTCTTCACAGGAATTAGGGATGTATTAAATTCAACATTATTTTCTATGGGTAAAACTAAGACTACAGCTATTAACGGAATTATAGGAGTAATTATAAATATTATACTTAGTATAACATTATCTAAATATCTAGGTATATTAGGAATTGCAATATCATCATCTATTGCAATGGCTGTTACTTCATTACTTTTACTCAGAAGTATAAGAAAACTTGAAAGAAATTTTACAATTAAGGATATAATTAAAAGTATAATAATGATTCTAATCAGCTCAATAATAATGGGATCTGGAATTATATTATTGATGCTTTTAATAAATAGTACATTACCAAGTATTATTACTTTAGTAATAGGAACTGGTACTGGATGTATTATATATTTTGTTTTATGTAGGCTTTTAAAAATACAAGAAATAGTAGAATTTGAACAAATATTAATAAAGAAAATATTTAAAAAAGCGTAGCCCATGTAATTCTATTAGAAAAGTAAAAGCACAGATAGGAGGATATATGAAGATATTATTTATTGCTTGCTATTCCCCGTTAATTAATAATTCTGCTGCAATTGAAACTTTGCAGTATTTAAATAAATTAAGCGAAATTGAAGGGAATGAAATACATCTATTAACAGTTGATTTTCCCAAAGATTCTGTTTATTATGATGAAACACTTCTTGAAATGATGGATAAAGATATAAAACTTCACTTAATTGACGGCGGTAAGATTTTCAATAGATTAATACCTAGAAAAAAAATTAGAGATAATAACGGTTCATCTGAAAATCAAAGCTCAGGACTTAAAAAAATACTTAGAAAAGTAAAAAATGCATTGGTTATTCCTGATATGTATTATGTCTGGTCTAAAAAAGCTGGAGAGTATGGCAGAGAATTAATGAAAAAGGAAAAGTTTGATGTAATATTTTCAATGCATGAACCTCCTTCATCTCACTTATGTGCATATGAAGTCAAGAAAGCTTTTAGAGATACTCCTTGGATTACATATTGGAGTGACCCATGGCTCAAGGATTCTACTAGACAAAAGTCATTTTTTATAAAAAAGATTATTGAAAAGAGAATGGAAAAGAAGATTATAGATACAGCAGACAAATTTATTTTTGTTACAGAGGCTAATAGACAGGAATACTTTAAAGATTATAAAAAGCTTAGAACTGGAGAAAAAGAGTCATTTATATTGAATAGAGGATTTGATTCTAAATTATATTATAGATTATCATTTGATAATATTCCCGAATATATAAAAAGTGATAAAATAAATATAATTTATACAGGAGAAATATTTTCAAAGCTTAGAGATATAAGACCTTTCATACAGGCTGTTGAAGAGATAAAAAGAGAAGACAAAAAGAGTTATGAACTTTTAAATATACTATTCTTTGGAAATATTGATGACATTGAAAGTAAAAAAAGAATGGAAAAATTAGATTCGGTTCGTGTGTCAGGAAGAATTCCATTCAATGAAGCTTTAAAGTATATGCTTAATGGAGATGTTCTTCTTTTATTTGGTAATAAGAACTCTAAACAGATACCAGCAAAAATATATGATTATTTTGGAGCTAAAGGAAGGATATTTGTCATTTATGGAGATAAGAATGACCCAATAAAATCAATTGTTGAAAATAATGACAAATGTATAAATACAGAAAATACATGCTATGAAATCAAACAGAATATTTATAAGATTATAAATATGTATGAAGATAAAACTTTAGAGAGTGATCCGGATTTTTATTATGAGTGGAATTCAATTGTAGATAGGTTGAATAAAATTTTAGGTGGGAAGTGATGTTGTGCATATAATGGTTATTCCTTCATGGTATGCGAATCCTAGAAACAAGGTGCATGGAAGTTTTTTTAAGGAGCAGTTTAAGGCATTAAGTGCAAGTGGTGAAAAAGTTACTGTTGCATATAATGAAATCTGGCCCTTAACAATGCTAGGAAAGATTAAAGAAAAGAGAGGAATTTCATTTGAAATTGATGAAGGCCTCAGAACTTACAGATATAAAGATTTTAATTACTTTCCTAAAAATCCTATGATGTTTAGAAGTTTTAATAAAAGAATGGATAAACTTTATAAAGAAATAGTAAAAAATGAAGGGAAAGTAGATATAATCCACGCTCACTCTGCATTTTGGGGTGCAATTGCAGCTGATTATATAAGTAAGAAATATAATATACCACTTGTTATTACAGAACATTCTTCATTAAAATATGCAGCATATTCAAAGAAAAGTTATGAAAAGTATATTTTTAAATCTTATACTGATGCAGATGAACTTATTGCTGTTGGAAATGGATTGAAAAATGAACTTAAACAATATGTGAATAGGGATATAACTGTAATTCCTAACACTATTGATCTTAATATATTTACAAATGAAAGAAATAATAATAAATTTACTAAAGATGAGTGCTTTAAGTATTTTTCATGCAGTTTTTTAGTAGAAGGAAAAGGCATGGAGGTATTAATTAAAGCATTTTCAAAGGAATTTAAGAATAAGCCTGGAGTTCTGAGAATAGGAGGAGATGGTCCTATAAGAAGTGAGCTACGAAAGCTTATTGAAGAAAACGGTATGGAAGATAAAATAATACTTCTTGGAGCATTGTCCCGAGAAGAGGTTGCAGAGGAAATGAGAAAATGTCATGCATTTGTATTAGCATCTGAACATGAAACTTTTGGAGTTGTATATATAGAAGCCCTTGCATGTGGAAAACCTGTTATTGGAACATATAATGGAGGAGCAGAAGATATAATAAAAGATTACAATGGAATAATTGTAGAAAAGAATAATGTTGATGCATTAGGGCATGCTTTGTTGCAAATGGAGCGTGAATATAATATGTATGATAAAAATGAAATAAGAGAAAAAACAATTCTTAGCTATTCAGAAAAAGTAATAGTTGAAAAGCTAAAAGGAGTGTATAAAAAGATTTATGAAAGAGCAACTTAAGAAAGTTTATAACATACTAGATAATAAATTTTATTTTAGACTATTGTATTTATTTGTGAGTTTAACATTTGTAACTATATTAAAATGTATTCCAAGAATTAATATATTAAAAGATATAGCATTTGCATGGGGATTTTTATTATTAATTTTTATGATTTTTAATGATTATAAGAGAAGAAAGATTTATAAATTTGATATACCGTTAGGTCTGTTTATTGTAATAACATTTATATTCAATATATTTGTTTATAAAAGCTCGTCTAATATCAAAATATGGGCAGTAAATTTAATTTTATTTATAATAGTTTTTTCAGTAGATGTATTCAATAATAAGAAAAATCTTATTAAAGAAATGAATATAATAACATATTTTTATGTTGTAGCTATGTTTATATTATCTTTTATTTCCTTGGAAATGAAGGTGTTTGATAAAAGTATTACTGTTGGAGAATATTTTTTTTCGGGAGCTAATGGTGGATTGTTTGAAAATGAAAATGCAATATCTATAGCTGCTGCTTTAGCCATAGTAATGTGTATTTATTTAAATTATATAAGTAAGAACTTTAGAATTAAGATATTTTGGTTTATAAATATAATACTTCAGGTATTAACAATGATTTCCTTCAAAGGAAGAAGTGCGTATTTAATAGTTATAGCAGTAATATATACTTTTGTTTTTATTTATAATAAGAATAAATATATAAGAGGTCTTTTAATTATTCTGCCTATTTTATTCGGAATAGGAGGAAGCTTTTATGAAGGAAACCATATTAGAGATTTTACAAGTGGAAGAACTAGTTTATGGGATTCAGCAAAAATAGTAATAGAGCATAATCCTATTGCTGGTGTTGGAAATGCCAATATGGTAGAAAGAGTAATTAATGCAAGACCAACTAGTGATTTACCAGGATTACAGACTGGTGGATTACATAATATATATATTCAAATAGCTACTGTAAATGGACTTACTTCATTGATATTATTCTTACTATTTATATTACTTGCATCAATTTTTATAGTAAAAAAGATTGATGAACTAAGAAAAAAAGAAAAAATGCATATGACAATAATGGTATCTATACTAGTTGGCATTCTTGTAGTAAATATATTTGAAAGTGCATTAATTTATGGAACTAGTTTTATATCAATAATTTTCTGGGTATATTTAGGATATATAATTTCTATAGTAGGTAATAAAAATTTATAGTATTTAAATAATTAAGATAGAGGGAGAGAAAGATGAATTTTAAGGAACAAAGTATTAAAGAATTTTTAAGAGATTTAGAATCAGATTTACCAGCCCCAGGTGGTGGAAGTGTAGCTGGACTTATAAGTGCATTAGCAGGTGCTTTAAATTCTATGGTATATTCACTTACTGTAGGTAAAAAAGCATATATGAATTTAGAAGAAAGTGAAAAGGAATTAATTAATAATTTTCAGGAAGAAAGCAGAAGATTTACAATAAGAAGTTTAGAGTTAATGGATTTAGATAAAGAAAATTTTCTTGAGTTGATGGAGTCATATAAACTTCCTAAAAATACAGAAGACGAAATGGAATTAAGAAAAAAATCCATAAGGGATAATACTATAAAATCAATGGAAGTACCTTTGGTTTTAGCAAGAGAAAGTTTGAAGTTTTATGATAATCTAAAAGTTATGAACAAGTATGGAAATAAAATGCTTTTGTCTGATTTGAGTATTTCTGCTATATTGTTAAATAGTGCAATAGAAAGTTCAATAATTAATGTAAAGGTAAATCTGAACAGCCTTAGAAATGAAGAGTTTTTTGAATCTATTGATAAGGAATTAATAAGTATTCAAGAAGAATCAGAAAGAAATAAAAAAGAAATATGCGAGAGCATAGAAAAAATTATTTATTAGTTTAACTAAGTTAAGCAGGATCCTTATGTGTAATCAAATACCATATTAGGATCCTTTAATATTTGGTTATTTTATAGGTTTTCCATCGTAAGTTGTATATTGTGACTTGTTTTTTGGATTACCCACATTATCCTGATTATCATGTAATCTTTGTCTTCTTTCACCTTTTTGCATAGGATTAGAAGCGCCAGGTCTATTAGTTGCCATAATAAACACATCCTTTCAAGATTATTTTATACTAGTATGAAATTTTAATACTATATAAGAGTACTTACATTAAATTAACAAAATAATAAATAATGTAATGATTTTCTAAATATTGTATAATTATTGTATGATATAAATTAGCTGGAATAAGAAGCTAAAGTGAGGGGGACTTATAATGGAGAAAAGAAATGCTTTGCCTATTGTTATAAGAAAGAAAGATACACTGATGATTGTAGCTATTATTGCAGAACTCA
>DPOH01000159.1 GCA_003539755.1 Clostridium sp. | reverse complement strand
GGTGGATTTAATGGTAATGTTACTATTAAAAACAATTCAGATTCCACAATTAAGAACTGGGTATTAGAATTTGATTATAATGATTCTATTGATTCTATATGGAATGCTAAGATAGTATCTCATGAGGGCAACCATTATGTAATAAAACCTGATAAACACAACTTAAATATTAAATCTTCTGAAAGTATCAGCTTTGGATTCTCTGGTACTCCTGCTAACAATATGACATCTTCAGAAGTCCCAGAAAACATTAAATTAGTGCAGACAAAACATTAGTTTATTTTACTAAAAAGAATTTTATATTTGATTGATAATATTAAAAACTATCACATTTCTAAGTTCATGAAACGTGATAGTTTTTTTATACTAAATAGAATTATACCAAACTTTCCTAAAGCAAGGTAAATAATTCTGTTCCACATCCTATATCTAAAATATTCATATCTTTATTACAGAATTTAATGGATATGTCAATTGTCATTTTAATTTAAATAAGATTTTTTTATTTCGTTCCAAGTACTATATTGTCTTGGTAAAAGTTAATATATATGCCTCACTTTAATTTGTGAGGTAGAGGCGCGGTATTTAACAGTCTTAAGTAGAGGCAGAGAAGCCTATGAAGCTTTTGAGAAGGAACTACCGCCGAAGTGAATAATATTTCTCAGTATTATTTGCTGGGTCTGCAGTTAATAACTGCAGGACTGTCTTAGTAAATACCCTAGTTTACTAAGTTGTGCTATCTCATTTACAGGGAAAAGAGGAGGGATTAATTTAGGACCAGCAGCTATTCCATCATGGGTAATAGTATCTGTACTA
This sequence comes from Clostridium sp., assembly GCA_003539755.1. Lineage (GTDB taxonomy): Bacteria > Bacillota > Clostridia > Clostridiales > Clostridiaceae > Clostridium. The sequence continues at coordinate 2,106 of DPOH01000159.1, read as the reverse complement.
TATTTTTTACCATTATGTGGTGTTATTGCAGAAATGTGTTCAATGATTCAAATGTATATTTATTACCTATATTATCAATAATAATATGTATTGTTATGACTTATATAGCAACTGTAGGAGTTAAGAAATTCTCTTGGCTATCAGATTTTGGTGGAAAGTTTACTTTAGCAGTTACAGTTATATTTATATTAATGGCATTTGTTTATGTACTTATGGGTAAACCATCAGCTACTGAATTTACTTATGAAAGTGTAATTCCTACTTTTAATGTGAAGTATTTTTCAACTTTTTCATGGTTACTATTTGCAGTTTCAGGATCAGAAGTAGCAGGTACATATATTAAACTTTCATTGCTTGGATTGGCTATAAGAAGTGTATCTTTAAGAAGTTTCAATAAAGAACATAATACAGATGAAAAGATTGAAGAATTTGCAGTAATTGAAGAAACTGCTTTGAGAAAGTAATGAAGTAAATTGATGTAAAATATTGAATATTATAATGTTATGCTGAAATTGACATGTTTATAAGGGATATTTATAATCAAATTGAGAAATTAGTATATACAAATTTAATCGTATAGAACTAAAGATAAGTGAAATCAAAAGGAGCAATTCTTAATGGACATAAGAGTACTTAAATATTTCCTAATGACTGCAGCAGAAAAGGCAATGAATGAACTGGTGCAAACTGAAGAAAATCTAGCAGGTACTATTTCTGTTGGTTGTAGCGAAATGCATAGTATGAAAGAGTTTGCACAAATTATGGATGAATTTCAGAAAAAAAATCCACAGGTAAAGTTTGAATTATATAGTAGTGATAATCAAGATATTAAAGAAAGAATAGAGCAAGGCCAGCTAGATTTAGGACTGCTTTTAGAGCCTGTGAATATTCTAAACTATAATTTTGTACGTATGAATACAAAGGAACAATGGGGAATATTTATTCACGAAGAATCAAAGTTAGCATGTAAGAAAGCAATACATCCAGGAGATCTTGTAGGAACTAAAGTAGTTACAGTACATATAAACACACCTATTCATAATGAGCTAGTAATATGGTCAGGAAATTATGCTAAAGATATGGCATTTAGTACTACATATAATGTACTATATAATGCAGTTATTGTAGCAAGAGAAAAGAAGAGTGCAGTTGTCGGTATGAAATTAGATTGTCATTATGATAATATGAAGTTTATTCCCTTTGAACCTAAATTAGAATTAAGCTCTGTGCTTGCATGGAAGGAACACCAAACTAAATCAAAAACAACTACAGCATTTATTAATTTTATTAAAGAGAAATACAAAAAGTGAATAACTTTTTGAACAAAATAAGCATTAGACATAACAGTATAATAGATGTAAAATTCAGATATACCAAAGGATAAAAGATATATCTGTTTTTTATTAAATTGAAAAGGAGAGATAATCATGCCAGTAATAAAAATGGAAGTATCAAAGTTAACAAAAGAACAAAAACAAACACTAGTAAAAGAATTTACAGAATCAGCATCAAGAATAACTGGAATTAAAGAAGAGGCATTTGTTGTTTTAATAAAAGAAAATGAATTTGATAATATCGGAGTAGGCGGAAAGCTTATGAGTGATATGAATCAAGATAAGAACAAATAAATCTTCAATTGAGAAATGATGAAGAAAAAGTTAAAGAAATAAAAGCAAGATCAGCAGAACATGCAGAATATGTTTTTGAACTTGTTAAAGGATTATAATTTTAATTAAAAGTATGGAGATTAATTAAAGAAAATCCATTTTTAAAAAGTCAATAATTAAAATACACAGCTATCTGTAATATAACTTATATAAATGATTACAGGTAGCTGTGTGTATTTTTTGCAAGATATACTTGAACAAAGCCATTAACAATGTCCAAGTTTTTTGAATTTATCTTCATATGAAGTATTATAATGTAAATAAAAAGTCACATTTACCTCAGAATCAGTTAATGGAATGAGGATACGATTATATTGCTCATAATCTATTTTATTACTTAAATTTGTAGCAAAAGAAGGCAGAATTGAAGTTCTTCTAAGTTCAACTAATACATTCGCTTCTATCTGTTTAAGGAATAAATAATATTAATGAATTGTGG